>CAZFVV010000084.1:0-21816 GCA_964522165.1 uncultured Calditrichaceae bacterium | reverse complement strand
GCTGGATAGGTCTTCACTTTTGCACTTTCCTCTTAAAGTCTTAAAGTAGAATTATCAAGGCGGGGAATTTTTCAACTTTTTTCCGCAGGGTGTGCGACAAAGGTGACAAGTGGTGATTAGATATGTACAGATGCCGGATTATCGGATCTGCTTGCACTTCGTTCCCACTCATGTTCTTTCTATCCGATCTGTCTCCATTATCATCATATCGACTATCATCTTAATATCGACTGCGGTAAAGTTAATGCACCGAAATACTGGGAATGAAGTGCTTATATTCGCGCTTTGTGTTGAACGGTGGCTTTTTCATTATGGTCACATGCGATTCAATCTGCTTTGCAGTAAGTGTGTCGCACTCATAAAACACGAACCGAAACTTGGTTGGATCGCTTATTCGTGCCAGCGCCCGGTTGCCAGAACCTGTGACGTGTGTTATGAGGCGAGCCCGAATGGTGTTGTCAGCGGTCGCTATACCGATATAAGCTACTTGGATACCAGATACATCCGAGTACAGTATCTGATAAACGCCTTCTCGTTTCGGTGCGTATACTAAAACTACAGAGTGAGTGAATGGGTATGGCCCATTCCAACTTCGGCCATAGTCGTCTGTATACATATCTAACCTCCTGATATCTTCCTCTTGGTTTCTAAAATCTTATAATGTTTACTGCTGTCTAATCTTTAGTGCGCACAAATTTCAGCGCATCCTTTCCTTTTCTTCCCGACAAAACATTCGCATCCCTGCTCACTTGTCGGCCTGCCCCTCGGGGGATTAAACCTTCTGGCGTAGCCATCACTTAGTGGCCGGTTTAACCCTGACAAAAACATTCGCATCCCTGCTCACTTGTCGGGATTAAACCATCCCGGTTTAACCTTTTTACTTCTCACTTCCCCCCTCACCCCCCCACCATCACGTCCGGGCTCCCCTCCACCATGTTGCCGATGCCGCCGCAGTGGGTATCCATATCGCCCAGGCGGTGGGCGGGTTTGAAGTTGATCAGCACTGTGGCGCTGCCCTGCGCCGCCGCCCAGGTATTGGGGCCGCAGCAGGCCGCGTGCACCCCGTTGTCGCCCACCCGCAGGGCCGGGCGGAAGTCTGCCAGCACGTTTGGGGAGCCGCTAATCGCCGGGCCAATGGCCGGGTGGGGGCAGGCCGGGCAGCCGTGGGCGTCTGCGGGCACAAAGGATTTGTCGCCGAGTCGGCTAAGGGGGGGCATGAAGCTTCTCCTTTTCTGTGGTAAAACGTGTTAAATTAAACTGGATTGATGGATTAATGGATGGATGGAGTGTTGGATTGATGGATTGATGTGTTTATACCCCTTCAGTCATCCTATAATCCAATAATCCATTAATCCACTCCTCCATTTCCTCTTTATTCCAAAATTTGAAACGATCGGAAAATTTTCTCGATCTCCGCTTTGGCTTTGGCAAATTCTTCTTCCGGCAGGGAGGTCAGGAGGAAGAAAGCGGCGCTTTCGCGAACCACGATCATCTGCTGCTGGTGATAGTTCTTTCCCTCTTTGCCGGGCCAGCGGGAGTGGATTTCGAAGCCTTCGCAGTTCGCCAGGGTGAGGGGCCCGGCGGAGAGCACTTCCACGGGGTTTTGCTGCGCGGACAATCCCGCAAGCTGCTCTTCTCCGATCTGCTCCGCCGAAGCTCCCTCCGGGGCGGGGCGGGTCTGAATGCTGACCATAAAAGGCGGGGTATCCCCGCCCGGGCCGGCAACCACCACCGCGGCCCCGCTGCTCCAGGATTCGGGCAGTTGCAGGAGATAGTTGTTGGTAGCCAGGACGTTCATGGAATAGGTCTTTCTTCATTTTGTTGCCGGTTATGGTTTTTAAATTTTTTGATTACCTCTACTTTAAGACTTTACAAGTTTATAGGGGAATTCAGCATTTGGAGACTTTTTGTCGCTATTGGACATCCCCCCTGCCCCCCTTCAAAGGGGGATTCCGGCGTAAGCGGTTTAAATTTCCCCCCTTTGAAGGGGGGCCAGGGGGGATGTCAAAGGCTGGATAGGTCTTCACTTTTGCACTTTCCTCTTAAAGTCTTAAAGTAGAATTACTGTGATCCGGGAGCTCAACAATTGTGCTCCGGTCTGCTGCTTACTGCCCTTTGCGGCTAATTTCCATTCTACGGACGACCGGTAAGGTATCTCATCAACCAGTGTATGCCATCTACTGTATTTATTGCCTGGTAGGTTTTCTCCGCCTGGTAAATTCCCCGGGAAACTCTATCGGATACCTGCTCCTTTTTAACCAGTAAAAACTTAGTTGAGCGTTCTCCCACTTCCACAGCTAAATTACAGCCCAATTCAATTGCTTTTTCGATCACGCCTTGAGCAGCTGGAGTGGTAGCCCATTTCCCTACGGCAGTGGCAACCGCCGTAGAGCCACAGACCAGGGGTGCTGAGGGCGGGAAATACACCCCGCTCATTGCACAAACGTACATTCCCGGAACCGGCGATTCGCCCATAAAGGCCAAACCCTCTACTGTTACTGCTGCGATGACTTCACAATTATCGGACATTTCTATTCTCCTTTTATTCTTTGAGTATTTTGGAATGGTTGCAAAGCTGAAGCTTTGCACTCCGAAATCCGCACTCCGCAATCTTCTTTCACACTTAACACTCAGCGCCCTTTCGCAAGCAGGATGCTTGTCCTACAATATCATTCGCCTACTGCCTATTGCCTACTGCCTACTCTTTGTCGCAGGCAGGATGCTTGCGTTACCCCATTTTCCCGGTTTTCGTCCCGTCATCGGCGATATCCGGCGCTTCCGGGGCGGTTGGGCTGCCGGCGCTGCCCCCGCTGTTGAGGTAAACCATCTTGCCGTTGATGTACACCCCCGCGGGGCCGATGTCGATGAAGTTGCCGCCGGCTTTTAGGGAAATCTCCGTTCCCGCCTCGATCACGATCTTCTGCCCCGCCTTGACGGAAATGACCTGGCCCACCTCTTCGTTGCGGTTTCCTTTCACTTTCAAGTGTTTGTCGCCTTCCACCATTTCCTTCTGGTTGGCCTTTACGATCAGGTGGCGATCCTTGCCCACCCACTCCCGGGAGTCGTGCAGCACCCGCTGGTCCATATCCCGCTGGGCGTGGATAAATATTTGCTCATGGCCTTTTTTATCTTCGAAGCGCAGCTCGTTAAAGCCGCCGTGGCCTTTGGAGCTGTCCGATTTCAGGGCGCTTTTGGTCTGCTCTTTGGGCAGTTCGTAGGGGGGCATCTGCTCCGCGTTGTACACCCGCCCGGTAATGATGGGGCGGTCGGGGTCGCCTTCCAAAAAATCCACGATCACCTCCTGCCCGATGCGGGGAATGAACATCGCTCCCCATTTTTTCCCCGCCCAGTTCTGGGAGACCCGGATCCAGCAGGAGCTTTTTTCATCCTTCTTGCCTTCCCGGTCCCAGTAAAATTGCACCTTCACCCGCCCGTATTGATCCACCCAGATCTCCTCCCCGGCGGGACCCACCACCACGGCGGTTTGCGGTCCCTGCACCGCCGGCTTGGTGGTAACCCGGGCGGGGCGGAAGGGCGCCTGGTGGGGAATGCAGCTAAATTGATTTTGATAGGCGAGATTTCCGCCGCCTCCTTCGGGCCCGCCAGTGGCATAGCTGCCTTCCCGGGCGGAGTGATGGACGGCGGTCAATACGTACGCGTCATTCTGATCCCCGCGATAGTGGTCAAAGAGTTCAAAACGATAGCCGCTGGCAAACGCCCGGCAGTTGCCGGAGCCTTGCACGAGGGTGGCGGGGGTTTCTTCCTGTTCTAAGCGAATTTTGACCAGGGATTCCCCTTCGGACTTCTGGGCGTATATGCCCGGGTAATCGTAAATTTCGTACTTCCCCTGGCCGCTGATGCTGGCGGCTAAGCTGGTGCCGGGCATCTCGAAGTTGTAATCGGTGAGGGCGTAGCGCCCCGGGCGCATTTCCTTGCGCATTTCCCATCCCCGCACCACGTCTTCGGCCAGAAACCCCTCCCCGCTAACTTGATAGCGCGCCTGCTCCTGGCCGCGGCAGGGCTGGTGGACGCCGGGGGAGTTGCCCAGCACCAGGGTGTGCTTGCCGGCGGCATGTTCGAAGAAATAGAAAATCCCTTCCTCTTCCATCAGCCGGGAGACGAAGTTGAAATCGCTTTCCCGGTATTGCACGCAGTACACCCGCTCCTTGAAGCTGCCGTGCAGCTCATTGCGGAAATCGCTGAATCCCAGGTCGGAGAAAATCTTCTCGATGATGTCCGGGGCGGCTAAGTTTTGAAAGATGCGGCAATCCGCGGTCAGGGTCAGGAACCACAGCCAGGGTACCATTTCCGCAGTATAATGGGTAAAAACAGGGTCGCTGCCGCTCTGGGCAAAGCGGCTGATGAACCCGTTGAAATAGCGCTCGCTGCCGTCGGCCAGTTCCATGCTGATCGTTACATTTTGCCCGACAATGCTGTCATAATCAATCGAAGCATCCAGGGAAAGCAGGTCCAAGTGAAAACAGAACGGGCGGGATATCGCTTCCTCCCCTTCAAATCCCTGGAGCAGCAGCACGTCTTTCCCCAGGGGAGTCTCGATTTTCATCAGGCGGTTGTCTTGGGAGTAGTTCATGGTAACTCCTGAAAGGGGATGCTATTATTTAGATATACTCGTTAAGGGTTATTGGTAGGGTGCAAAGCTGAAGCTTTGCACTCCAATTAAAACGCAACTATTAGCCTTTAACGAGTGTTGGTCTTCCATGGTAGATATGATCCGGGTTGCAATCCATTTCCCGGTAGGGGCTTTCAAAAGCATATCCCCGTCCTTTGGGGACGAAAGGATGGGCCCATTTTGCACGATTGCATCCGAAGCACAGCACCATGCCGTTGTCTCCCAGGCGGTAAAGGAGTTCGATGTTTTCGGCGTCTTCGGCTAAGAGTTTATCACAATCCTCTGGAGCAAAACGGTTTGCTTTGCCGCCCTGAGCACAGGGGAGTACATGATCGATCTCAAAATACTTTTCATTGCTATGCACGAATCCGCAATTCTCGCAGATATAGTGATCTGCTTTCCCGTTGAATTCGGCGGGCCAGCGGCGGCGAACGTAATCGGCGCTAAGTTTCAGGTAGTTTGTCCGGTTAAATTTATCTCTTTTAGCCATTTCTTTACCTCTGAAGATTGCCTTATATTGAGGCGTCTATTGACCTTTCCGGGTAACCCAAATAAAACAGTTCTTACGTACCCATCCTTTGGAAGGGCCTTGCACAATTACGGGTGTTGACAAATAATCTTTCAATACTTTTTCTCTATCTGAGCCAACCCCAGCTATGTGAATACTTAAAAACCCCTTGGCTTTGAAACCCGTAGGATCAGGATATTTCCATTCTTCAATTCCTACACATACTAATACACCTCCCTTTGCAGGCATTTGCGCATTAATTTCCGACGACAGTTTTTCCAATTCACGTTCCGTTCTCCAGGCAACGGAAAAACCGTTTAATGCTGTGAGGGCTTTATGCAGTAATTTAATGCCAGCGCCAACAGCTTGACCTCCAACAGACGGTCCGCCCTTGAATGTGTTCTCAGGTTTCGAAGGAACGATTTGATAATAGAATTCAGACATGATAGTCTCCTTGCCGTTTTGAATTGAATACGGGTTAGAAGTTAGAAGAACTTATATTCAAAATCTCCATCAGCTTTTGTTGTTATATGAATTTTATTAATTTTTGTGTTTACTGCCATCCGGGTTAAAAATTCCTGCGAAATCTCCGGCAGCAGGGTGCGAGTGAGAATATGGTCCACATTCCGCGCCCCGGTTTCCACTTCCGTGCAGCGACCGGCGATTTGTTCCACCAGCGCGTCATCGTAAGAGAATTCCACCTGGCGGTTTTCCGCCAGCCGCCGGCGTATTTTTTCCAGTTCCAGGACCACAATCTGCTTCATAACCTTGTCGGAAATCGGGTAATAGGGCACCAAAATGGTTCTTCCTAAGAAGGCCGGCTCAAATTTTTTGAGCAGTTCCGGGCGGATGGCTTCCACCAATTTTTCGGGACCGGGCGCGGTGTCCTCATCGGCGCAGAGTTTCATAATGATCTCCGAACCGATATTGGAGGTAAGAAAAATGACCGTGTTTTTGAAATTGATCAGGCGACCTTCGGCGTCTTTCATCTCCCCTTTATCGAACACCTGGTAAAAAAGCTCCTGCACGTCGCGGTGCGCTTTCTCGATCTCGTCCAGCAGCAATACGCAGTAGGGATTGCGCCGCACCGCTTCGGTGAGGATCCCGCCTTCGCCGTAGCCCACGTATCCCGCGGGGGAGCCTTTCAGGCCGGAAACGGTGTGCGGTTCCTGGTATTCGGACATGTTAATGGTAATCAGTTTCCGCTCCCCGCCGTACAGTTCCTCCGCCAGGGTCAAGGCTGTCAGGGTTTTCCCGGTGCCGCTGGGACCGACCAGCAGAAATACCCCGGTCGGTTTGCGGGGATCTTCCAGGCCGGCCCGGGCGGTGCGGATTCGCTGGCTGATCGCCTCCAGGGCCTGGGATTGGCCGACAATGCGCTTTTCTAAGCTGCCGCGCAGATTCAAAACGGTTTGCAGCTCATCGGTGAGCATTTTCCCTACCGGAATCCCGGTCCATTCGGAAATCACTTCCGCGATAATGCCGCCGTCCACCTGCACGTGCAGCAGGGGGGTCTTCCCCTGGATCTCCCGCAGGTTTTGGGTCAGTTGCTGCAACTGTTTTTGGGATTGGCGGATTTCTTTGTCGTTTGCAGCCGGGTTTTTGGAATCGTTTTCTCGGCTCCGGGCTTCCAGGGTTTCCCGAATCTGGCGGAGCCGGCCCACAATTTCTTTCTCCTGCTGCCATTGCGCTTCTAACTTCACCCGGCGTTCTTCCTGGCATTTTTTGCCTGCTTCTAATTCATCCAGCCGCTCCTGGTGATTGCCGCCGGTGATCTTTTCCCGCTGCAGAATGCCGATTTCCGCAGTGATCTGTTCGATCTGCCGCTGGCAGTCTTCCAGGGGGCCGGGGACGGCGGAGTGGCCGATGGCGACCCGGGCGCAGGCGGTATCCAACACCCCTAAGCATTTATCCGGCAACTGCCTGCCGGTGATGTAGCGGTGCGATAAACGAACCGCTTCTTCCACCGCTTCATCCAGTATCCGCACCCCGTGGTGTTTTTCCAGGGTGGGCAGCAGGCCGCGCATCATGCGGATGGCCGCTTCTTCGGCAGGCTCCGCCACCACCACCGGTTCGAACCTTCTTTCCAGGGCGGGGTCTTTTTCGATGTATTTTTTATACTCGCCCCAGGTGGTGGCGGCGATGGTGCGCAATTCCCCGCGCGCCAGGGCCGGTTTCAGCAGGTTGGCGGCGTCCCCCTGGCCGGCGGGACCGCCGGCGCCGATCATGGTATGCGCTTCGTCAATGAACAGGATGATGGGCTGGAGAGAGGCTTTTACTTCCTGAATCACCGATTTTAAACGGTTTTCGAACTCTCCTTTGATCCCCGCGCCGGCCTGCAACAATGCTAAATCCAGGAGGCGTAAGGAGACATTGCGGAGCGAGGGCGGCACATCCGCGGCGGCGATTTTCAAGGCAAAGCCCTCCACCACCGCGGTCTTGCCTACCCCCGCTTCTCCCAACAGGATGGGGTTGTTCTTGCGGCGGCGGGTGAGGATGTCGATCATCTGGCGCACTTCCGCGTCCCGCCCTAAAACCGGGTCGATCCCTCCTTTCTGCGCCCTCTCGGTGAGGTTGATGGTGAACTGATCCAGGGCAGGGGTTTTGGCGGAAACCCCGGGCGCGCTGGAAGCGGTTCCTTTTGCCGGGGGCGTTTCCTGGCGGTCTTCCTCGGAACCGGCCACGATATCGTAAAATTTATTGCGGAGCGTTTCCGGGGAGACCAGGGCAAATTCCCCGGACATCTCCCGGGCGATTCCCAATAACCCCTCGCTGGTCAGCAGGGTCAACAAAAGGTGCCCGGAGCGAATTTTCTCATTCTGGAAGTTGAGCGAGGCCAGGGACCAGGCGTCGCGAATCAATGCCGTAATCCGGGTGGAAAAAGCCGGGGTGCGGGCATTGCCGGTTTTCAGCTTTTCCAGTCCGGCCGTCAGGTCGCGCGCTAAACGGTCGGCGTTTAACCCGAAATGGCGGATGATTTGTTCCACATCGGTCTTCGGGGTTTCGATCAGCTTCAAGAACCAGTGTTCCAATTCCACATCATAGTGGGTGCGGGATAAACAGAGCCCCGCAGCCGCTTCTAAGGTTTTCCGGCTGCTGTCGTTCAATTTGCCGAGCAGCGCTTTCAGATCAAGGTGAATCATGGTATGTTCTCCTGAATTATTTCGTTACTTCTAACCGGGATCAAAACATCATCCATATCTTTTTGTAAGGGCATGGTCTTAAGCCAGGTATTCCATCCCAGGCGGGGCGCGCATGGGGCGGCGCCGTTTAACATGCAAAACGGAACTTCATCAGCGCGCAAAATGAGCTGGACCTCGAAATCGAATTCATACCCCACGAACAGGCGGGTCAACTGCACCAGGGCGAGGTGCAGTTTTTGCTGCGGCAGGAACGCGCTGAATTTTTCCAAGGTCAAGGGGCCGACGGCGATGCGGAATTTGGTCTGTCGGTCCCAAACCCGCTGTCCCAGGATAATGCCGCTTCTCAACTCATTTCTCATTCCCGCCGCGCCCAGCCGGGAGCAATCCTGCGCTTCCAAATCCAGCCAGCGCCCGACGAATTGAGCTATTTTAACCGGCGCCCGGAAAACATCTTCCAGGAAGCATTCCAGGTTCAGGGCGGAGCGGGGCTGCCGGGCCAGAAGCCCGCTGTAGAAGAGCAATATGTTATCCGGCAAACTCAGGCGGTTTTTCAGCCCCGCGGTGCCCAGCCCGATGAAGGCGTAAAGGTATTGGGCGCAGGGATCTTCCTGCGCGGCTTCTTCCAGGTGCTGCAAGCGATATTTTTGCCAGGCGCGGAAGAAAAAAGAGAGCAAGCGATGGTTGAAAATGTTCAGAAAATCTATTAAAGCGGTATCTCCTTCCCGCTGGCATTCCTGTAACAGGGCGGTGTAATGCTGCGGCAGAACCCCGGATAAACCGGTCAGGCCCATGAAGTTCACGGACATATCCGCCTGCCCGGCCTCGTTTTCCCTGATTTCATAAATCTCGCTGGCCGGGAAATTCAAAGAATTCCGGGCGTAGAAATGCACCGCCTCTCGTTCGGGATCGCCGGCCCTTCCCACGGGATCGCGATCCGGATGAGTTCTGTGCAGCAGGCGCACGGCCTGGAAAAAATTGAATCGATATCCTTCTTCGAGCAGCAGGGCTTTTACAGAAGGATCTGTTCTCCGGAGCGGGGCGGCCATATTTTGAGGCTTCCTTTCTTTTGCAGCATTCGTTGTTTGGTGGTGACTTCCAATTCGCAGAATGAATTGACAGATACATACAGCCCCAGGAATTTTTCCAATACCGAGGCAAACAGGTATAACCCGCTCCCGACAAACTTTTCCTCATCCAGCACCAGAAATATTTTCATCCCCCGGGCGACGCTGCCGCCATGCTGAGAATGAATCCGGCGCACCGCCGGTCGGCAGTCAACCCGCTCGATCCCGGAAATTTGCTGCTGGGTGATAGCAGAGTCGGTGAAATCATAGAGTTTGAGGATTTCCTGGAGCGCCTTGCGGCCCTCTTCTTCCCGGGTCAAAGAAAGATAGTTCAGCGACAGGTGGGAAATGAGCCGCCACTGAGCAGCCCCGCCCAACGCGGGACGGCAGGTCGAAGAGGGCTTCTTCAGGCAGCGGATCAGGGCAATGGGCGCCGCGCCTTCCAATTCAAGATCGCCTTTCGGGTCGCTAAAAGGCAACTGCCGGGGGAGATCGCGGTTGGTGCAGGTGGTATAAACGGTCAAAGTTTCGACTTCCGGGCAGGCCGGGCGAAAATCCAGGTTTACCAGGGAGAGATAGACATCCGTTCCCCTGTCATTCGCTTCCAGGGAAGGACGGCGGCCGGCGTACCAGAAAACATTTTCTGTCCCGGGAGCATCGTCCAGGGCATGCCGGTAAGAATAAAACGGCTGATACTGGAGCGGCCTGTCCAGGTAGGGAGTGGTGCTCATTACTTTGTCAACCGAATACACCTCCAGGGCCGGCTGGCGGCGCAAATCCGGGATAAGAGGGTATTCGGTTTTGGTGTGGTCGATGGTTATGGGTTCGGCAATCTTATGAAAAAGATTGACCACCGGCGTACAACCCAGCAAAAAGTTCTCTTTTCCGATCTTCTCTTTCTGGGGAGGGAGTTGATCCAGATAGATAAGGATTTCGATGGTTTCGGATTCTCCGACCGATTTTGCCCGCTCCAGGTAGCGGACATCGATAAACAAAAACTTTTCCGGGAAGGTGAAATATTCCTGGAGCAAGCGATAGCCGATGAATGAGTGCAAGGGGTAAGGGAGCAATCCCTCGTCTCGGCCAAAACCTACGGGCTGCAACGCATCCTCGGGAAGCACTACCGATGCAGTTCGTTTACCGTCGGTGTGACTCCTTAACTCGGTTCGTACCACATTATTAAATAGCAGTTCGTACAATTTGTAAATGAAGCGGCTTTCTCCGTTTAAATAAAATCGCAGGGTATCCAGGGATAAATCGGAAAAGCGCAGTCCCTCCAGCGCCTGTAATTCCAATTTCAAAACCGCACCGGCATTGGCCGGCCAATCAATATCCTGATCCGGCCCGCAAAGCTGCGCGGTTCTTAACTCGATGGGCCAGAGCGTTACCGGGTAGGCGGTGCGAAACTGGCAGGGGGTTCCGTTGATCGGTTTAGAATACAAAACCGTATGGCGATCGACGGAATACCCGCCGCTAAGCGCGCCCTGGGTGGGATCGGGCGTGAATTGCACGATTGACATGGAGGGAATGGGCGCCAGGTAGTGGGGGTAGAGGATGTTGAGCAGGGATTCCGATACTTCCGGGAGCCCGTCATCCAGCTTGCGGTGGATACGCGCGGCCAGGAAGGCGAACCCTTGCAGCAATCTTTCCACGTGGGGATCCTGGCTGCGATCGCTGTCCAAAAGAAGGCGATCGGCGATTTTCGGATATTTACGGGCAAAGTCCTTCGCCATCTGGCGGAGGTAGGTCAATTCTCTTTCGTAGTAGGGCAGCAGTTCATTTTGCATTATCGCACTCCCTGAATCCGGTATTCTCCGGTGCTCAATTCTAATTCGGAATCAAACATCACCCGCTCCGGGGCGGGTTCGATGAAGAGAAATCCTTCAATTGTGAACAGGAGACGCTTTTCCTGGGGTTTATTTTCATTGGGGGCATGCATGATGACTTTTATCCTTTGCAGCCGCGGTTCAAACAGGCGAATACTGTTTTCGATAAGCTGTACCAACCTGCGCTGGTCCTCAGAATTATGGCGATTGAAGGAGACCAGCTCCGGCAGGCCATAAGTTAGCAGCGATTGCCGCGTTTCGGTAAATTCCGGAGGTATTTTCTCAAGCATCTCCGCGCGGGTGTTCAACAAATCTTCCAAATCCCGGCGAATCGATTCCAGCAACATCGACAAAGTCCAGGAATCCTCCGCGGATGATTTTCTGCCGATTTCCGGGGAACCTTCCCAAAACCGGTCGATGAGAGAAGGCAAAAGATTTATTTTCCGGCTGCTGGTTGCCATGGTACTGGTACGTTTTGAACGAAACTGTTAAGCTGCATCATCGAATCTAACGGCGCCGGGGCCGGGCATGGCCCCGGCGCCGTCAGGGTCTCCTTACCCGCCGATATTCTTATGAAGATCCCAGTAAGACGTGACATCGCCTTTGGGCGTGCCGGTCTTCTGGTCGGTCTGGGTGTAAGTCCACTCGATTTTCCCATAGCTGAACGTTACCTCTTCCAGGGGAAGTTTTTCGCCGCCCTGGGAGCTGCCGCCCGGCCGGATGCTGGAGACAATCACATCGCTCAGTTTATAGACCATGTATTTCTGTTTGTCTCCTCCCGCCCGGCACAACTCGATGAGAACCTCCGGGATGTGGGTGCCGTTGCAGCAATACAGATTCAGCTTGGGCGTGGCCTTGTCCAGAGTTTTGACGATGGAAAAATCCTGGTGTTCGCAGCGCTCGGCAGAGCGGGAACCGCCGCTGCTGGCGGAACCGCTGCTGGGCTGGTGAACTCCATGACTGTAGGACAGAATTTCAATCCACTCAGGATGTTTGTCATCGGTGCTTTCACCGGAGACATCCTGGATCTTGCAGAATGCATCGAACGCCATTGTTATTTACCTCCGTTTAGGTGGTTGGATTGGATTTGATGGCCGATCCTTCCGATTAAATTGGGATAAGCCTCACGTCATCCAATAGTTATAGGTGTTGATCTCTAAAATTCTCTCAAATAGAGCAGCAAAATAATTCGCCCTTATTTTGCCGGTTGGGGAAGTTCCGCAACCAGGCGAAGCGAGATGGTCAGTTCTTCTAACTGAAAATGCGGCCGCAGGAAGGCCACCGCCTTGTAGGCGCCCGGTTTCCCGGGGATTTCCACGACCTCGATGCGGGCGTCGCGCAACGGTTTTTTCGCCTTTGATTCCGGGCCGGCATTGTCATCCAGCAACACATACTGGGAAATCCAGCGATTGAGAAAATCTTCGCAGTTTTTCCGGCTCATAAAACTCCCCACTTTGTCGCGCATCATCGCTTTCAGGTAATGCGCGAAGCGGGAGGTGGCGAAGATGTAAGGCAATTGCGCGGAAAGCCGGGCGTTTTTTGTTGCGTCTTCCGAATCGTACTTCTTGGGCTTGTTGGCTGACTGGCCGCTTAAAAAGGCGGCATAATCGGTACCCTTGCAATGAATGAGGGGAATGAATCCCAGGTCGGCCAGCTCTTTTTCCCGCCGGTCGGTGATGGCAATTTCCGTAGGGCACTTCAGCGCGACATCGCCTTCATCGGTGCGGAAGCTATGGGTGGGAAGGCCTTCTACCATCCCGCCGCCTTCCACGCCGCGAATGGCAGCGCACCAGCCGTATTTGGCAAATGCATCGGTCAGCCGGACGCCATAAGCATACGCGGCGTTCCCCCAGAGGTATTTCGCATGGTCCTTGCCGTCCACGTCTTCTTCAAAATTAAAGGCTTCGATCGGTACGGTGTTTTTGCCATAAGGTTCGCGCAGCAGGATGTGCGGCATCACCAGGCCGACGTAGCGGGAATCTTCCGAGTCGCGGAAAGAGCGCCATTTAATGTATTTGGATTCCGTCCGGCTATCAAAAATCTTGGCAATGTCGCGCGGTTTGTCGAGATCGGTAAAGCCCTCCAGGCCGAACATGCTGGCGTTGGCCGCTCCGATAAAGGGGGCATGAGCTGCGGCCGCCACATTGGAAAGCTTCTCCAGCAAAGTGATATCCTGGGTAATCGCTCCGAATTCATAATCACCGATGAGGGCCCCGAAAGGATATCCTCCCAGCACGCCGTATTCTTCCTCATAGATTTTTTTGAACAGGGCGCTTTGGTCAAACTCCACCGCTTTTTCCATGTCCTTCAGCAGCTCGTTTTTGGCGGCGTTGAACACCCTGATTTTGAGCATCTCCCCGGTTTCGCTCTGATGCACCAGGTAGTGCAGCCCCCGCCAGGACGCTTCGAGATGTTGAAATTCCGGGGCGTGCATGATCTCGTTCAGTTGTTTAGAAATGAGCACGTCGAGCTGGGCGATGCGGGCATTGATCATAGTTTCCACGTCTTTGGACACTACTTTTACTTTGTCAAACACCTCATTCAACACCAGGTCGAGCATGATTAAAGCGTCCTGCTGCTGTTCTTCATCCCGGGGACGGATGCCTTCCTGAATTATCTTGTCCAGCAGGCCCGGTTCCTGAGCCGTCTCCACTACGGCGACGGCAGCTCTTTTCTTTTCACTTACTTCAGCCATGATGAATCTCCTATTCATTTTGTTTCGTTTTCGGGAGTGGAATCCCCGGTGTTTTCGGCGGGTTTCTTCCGAGTCGCCAACTCTTGCCGGAGGGATTCTTTATCTGCGGTGTTCTGCGCCACGTCATCCAGCAGATCGGTCAGTTTTTCGTTCCCGTCCATCTTGGCGAGAAAATCCGAAAGCCTTTCCCGAATCTCCATCAACTCCCGCAGGGGTCCCACCTGGTTCACGATGTTTTCCGGATGAAAGTCGTCGATGTTTTTGAAGCGCAGCTCCACCGGAAGTTTGGTGTCCGCTTCGCCGGTGAGGGTATTCTCCACCGAGAACACCAGGCGGGGCTTCATTCCGGCCAGCACATCGTTGAAGTTATCCCGGTCGATCTCGATAAACTTGCGGTCTTTCATCCGGGGAAGGGGCTGTTCCGGTTTTCCGGAAAGATTGCTGAGCACGCCCACCACAAACGGCAGTTCCTTCTGTTCAATCGCCCCGTTGATCTCCACATCGTAGGTGATTTGAACCCGCGGGGGGCGCACCCGGGTAAGTTTTTTCTGAGTACTTTCTCGGCCCATTATGATTCTCCTTTTTCGAGGTTAAAGGTGTTTCACTGATCTGCCAGGGTAAGCGCCTGCCCGGCGTCTAACTGGCATAGTTTGTTAAAAGCTTGTTCTGTTTGCTCTTTATGGTTGCCGGTTCGATTCGCGGCGTCACGGAAACAGTGGTAAGCGGCTTTCCAGATGCGCACGTTGAATTCTTTTATTTCCCACTCTTCTAAGCGGAATTTTTCATTCAGGGAGAGAAGCTCCTGGAGAATGGGGCGGGCCAGATCCGCTTTATTGGCTTCCAGGCATAGCTCCACGATCCGGAGCCGGGCCTGGTATCTATCGCGTTCGCAACGGGCGCCGCCCAGGAGGTCTTGCAGCAATAAAAGCCCCCTGGGGAATTGGCCGGATTTGCTGTAGCCCAAAGCCCGTTCATAAATGTCTTCTGTGGGGGCTTCTTCCGGGCATTTTTCCCCTGCCGCAGGAACATTTGCGGCGTTGTTCCGCGGCGCCGGCGCAAAAATTTCCCTGGCCAGCCATTCGCGGGTCTGGCTGTTGGCCGCAGGCGTGCCGTCGCTAAGCTCCAGTTCCGGCAGTTTACCATAATCCGTTAAATGGGTTGCCAGCGCGGAGCGTATGGCCGCGGCAGCATTCACAAAGCCGCTTCCGGCTCTCTCCATGGCGATCAGGGCATATCGTTGCAAGTCCAACCACCCCCCGCCCGGCAATTGGGCGAGGGTTTTTTCGCTCTCTTCCATCAGTTCCGGCCACCTCTGCTCCTCATGGAGTTCTTTCAGCTTCTGGCGAATTTCCGAAGGGGGAGCGGAGAGGTGCGAAGCCGAGAGGTCGGTTCCATTCTCCCGTAGTTCTCCCCAGCGGAGAGCGCGCAGAACCAGGTAGGAGATGGGGCTTTCCGGCGCGAAGGAGCGCAGGCATGCGGTTGCCTCGATCAATCGGGCAAGCGCTTCTTCTCGATTGCGGGGCAGCCGTGCGGCTGCGGGGGATGAATCGCCGGATTCCTTTACAGAGGGCGCGGCTGACGCCGGCGGGGAATCGCCTTTTATAATAGCCGGCGCCGGTTCGTTGGCGGAAGGCCCCGGAACCGACGCCGTCCCCTCCGGTGTTTCAACGGCTGCTGCATCCTGAGCATTCACCCTCGCGGCCTCGCCCCATGCGAATGGTTCGCCGGTCTCGATCATTTCGGGAGCCGGTTCGGGTTTGGGTTTGTCTTTCAGAATCCGGGCAATTTCCTCCCGGCACTGGCCGAATACTTTTTTCAGCGCCGTGAAGCCGGGCGCGTCTTTGCCGAATTTTTCATCCGCTACCTCTTCGAGCTTAGAAATTTCTTCGGAGCAGAGGTTCAACGCTTCCAGTAAGGATTCATAAAATGAGCGATCCGTGGCGTGAATAGCTTTGACGATATATTCATCCAATTTTTTTTCTTCTTCGTGATAGGCAGCCAGGGCGGCCTGGTCCTCCTTCCGGGCGCTCTTCTTTAATTGTTCGATTTCCCGGGCCTTGTCCAGGTCGAAGAAGTCGAAAACTCCGTTATTGCGGTTTTCGGTAATGGGAATTTGCTTGATCAGCAGGGGGAGTTTTTCATTCATCAAATTGAGCGGGCCGCTGCGGTACTCCAGGTCGCCGTCCTCGATTTCCGGGTAGAGGGTGTCCCAGAATTGTTCCAACAACGCCCGAATAAGGGTTAAGCTCTCCCGCAGTCCGGCAAACCCGGCGGCGCTGGCCAGGGCTTCGCTCAAGCGGACGGCGAGGAATATGTCTTTGGTTTTTTGGGTCAGCGCATCCGTGGCAATGGCGATCACTTTTCGCCAGTCCGCGGTTTTGAGTTCCCGCTGCCACTTTCCCCGTTCCAGGGTATCATCCGCTTTCCGGGCATTTTCGATGTCATCGTAAACGGCGGTATAGCGGAGATCTTTCCCGGAGGGGTTATCTCCCGGAATGGGTTTTAACAGGGCATCAAAATCGAGGAACTCGCCTTGAAACGACATGGTTCTTTCCGTTCTTAAATACTTTCAAATGGTTTATTGTGCTTGCTGATTCACCCCGGCAGCATTTCTGCTCTCAGGATTCAAAGGTTATCTCCCGTATTTCCAGCAGCGCCTTTACATCTTCGGCGACGGCGAACATACGCTGACCGAAGGCCGCTAATTGTCCATTGCCGCAATCTTCCCACTCGGTCAGGCGGCCTAATTTCAGCCGCTCGTCTTCCCGGCGCCCCGAATCCAGGTAGCGGGTGGGGATCAACCCGCCCCACGCCTGGCCGTCATTGAATTCTAAGCGGCCCTTGATCCACAACAGATCCTGAATCTTTTCCGGCGGGTCGATGTGCATACTTTTCAACTGTTCAAAGGGCAGCCAGAGATAACGGTCGTGCATGAATACCTCCAAAAAAGGCGCTAATAAATCGTGCGATTCGCCGAAACTCTCAAACGTTTCTCCATCAATCGTCACTCTTCTCTCTGTAGGGCGCCAAACGGCCGTTTCTCTCAAATCCGGTGAATTTTTTTCGGTTTTTTGGGCGTATTGCCGCCGGAGCGCTTTCAGAAATGCTGCGGCGTAAGGGGGAGTTTCCGATAAGAAGCCCGGCTGCTCCCCGGCGTAAAAAACGGCCCGGCGTTTCCGCTCCGCATCCAGGATGCCGCGGTAGAGCTGCGCCTCCAGGCTTGCGGTGGAACGCTGCAAGGAAAAAACTTCCAACTGCCGTTCAGCTTTTTCATAATCTTCCTTAAAACAGTGCAGACAAAAGAGGAAGAAGCGCATATCCAGGTCCGTGGGTTGGTGCCTGAGGGCGGCGTTCAGCTCCCGGATCGTTTCTTCCAGATGCCCGGCCCGGTAAAGTTCGATGACGTTAGCAGGTATTGCGCTCATGGTTTTCTCCTTTCAAATCGAAAAGGTTGATATGGTCAATCTCCGGGACGGCGTTCAGTATTTCCGCCAGCATTACCCGGGGGGAATCCAGCAACTCCCGCAGGGGATCGTTCAAATTCTTTGCCAGCGCCCGGCCGTCGCGCTCTAACACGCAGAGCTGTTCGTGCTCCTGCGCGGCGTTGAACAAGAAGCGGAAACGGTCGCCCGGCGGGGGTTGAAAAAACAGCAATAACCCCGGGGGAGTCGCCTCGCTCTCCGGGTTCCAGAACAGCGCCGGGGCGGGAATCGGGCGGTCCCAGCAGCGGGAAATCAGGTGCAGCCAGAAACCGATCTCGCAGGGAATGTGCTCCCGTTTATTGCTCAGGGGAAAGCGGAGGCCCAGGGTGAACCGCGCAAATCGCTGGTCGCGCAGGGGCCGGAGGATGCTGAGCAGGTTTTGAAACACGGTGTACTTGGCCGAGACATTTTCCAGTCCCCAGAGGTTGATACAGAAATTTTCAAAAGTGGTGTGGTCCAGGTAGGATTGGTAGCTGCGCTGAACCGCGGCGAGATCGTCGGCGATCCGGATTCGGATGTTCCAGAACTCCCGAAGGTCCGAATCCCGGGTTTTTTTCTGCAGCAGGGATTCCAAAACCTGGCGCATCTGCGGATAAGCAGGGTCGAAGAGGAGGGGAAGCAGGCGCCCTTCCACACCCCCGGGCTGGGGGGGAGAGAATTCTAAGTACCCGGCCAGGGGATAGGCGCGCGATAGTTGGTCCTGGCTGGGAATTAAAACCCCGGCCAGGAAATAGCCCGGGGTATCTGCGGAGAAGATAAAGTGGTATGCCGGCATGTTCTTAAAAGCCGCATCCCAGGCGCCGCCCAAATCCACCCGGCTGGAAGATATTCCCCGGCGAATCCATTCCTCGAATTCCGGCCCGGCCTTTCCCCCGGCATGGTGGTGGATAAAGTCTCCCCAGCCGGGCGCTTTTCCGATGATGGATATGTCGAAAACGGGTTTCACGGGTTCAATTCTCATTAAGTTCATGCCTTATTCACCCGGGGATGAGAAACTCAGGTATTCCGGGCGGATGCCCGCGCCGGTTGCCAGAATCCCCAAATTCTCCACGAAGAACCGCACCTGAATTTCCATCCGCGGCAGCAGGCCGGGGGGGATATCCTGCCCCCGGAGGATGGCCAGGAGCTGGTTGGTCAATAACTCGCGGTTCTGAGAATTTGCCAGGGTCTGCACGTCTTTTCCTAACAGGGCCAGGGTTTTAGCGTAAGGGGTTTGGGAAGAACGCGGCCCGCCGGAACGATGGTAACCCGCTTTTTTCAACAGTTCCCGGTAGATAAACTTTCTGATGAACGGTTTGGCCTTTTCATGGTAAACCATCCGGGAGAGCGCCAGGAGGCGTTGGCTGCGCCCGAAGCCCCATTGCCAGGAGAAGCCGCCGGAGCGGTATTCCAGCACCTCGATTTGCCCCCGCAAGCGGTCCAGCAAAAGGTAGTGGCTCTCTTCGATATGCTCGGAAATCTGCACGGTTTTCACCCGCTCGAAAAGCGCCTGGCAGGCGAGCATCTGCCGCTTGCTTTGCAAATAGCTGTGGGCGATGTTCCAGACGAATAGCAGCAGAATCACGGTCAGGGCGGCCAGCAAAAAGCGGTGCCGGGGGCCCAGCCGGGGAGGGTTGAGCTGCTCTACCTGGTATTGGTCGGGGATGATGACCCGGGCAAAGAGGTCTTTCAGGAAATAACTTTTGGTTTCCCGGGGGGAATTTTCCGGGGTCTCGGCAATGGCCGGGTCCCATTCTGCCCCGCCGGGAGTATCCCCGGGCCGGGGAATGGACGCCGGGGCCGTTTGGGTTCCGCTGGTGAAGTAAAATCCCCGGAAAAAAGGGCTTTCCTGGTATTGATTGGGTTGAAAGAGCTTATCCACGAAGAAGCTCAATTTGGGCTGCAGGGAATGGAAAACGTGCGGGAAATGGTAAATTTTCCCGGAAAGTTTGCCGTTGGCGGAGCCGTCTAACCGCTCGAAGCGCCGGTTCAACAGCACCCGGCAGAGCTTCTGAAATTCGGCGGCGAACAACGCTCCTACGTTGGGGTCGGCCTGCGCGGGTTTGGGAACGGTGCAGCCCCACACCTGCTCGCGCTTTTCCGGGGTAAAATCGCCGAAGAAGGCCTCAAAGCCGTGCAGGAGGTCGCACTTGGTGAAAATGAGGTACACCGGGAAGCGGATGCACAGCTTCTGGATCAACTCGTCGATGCGGGCGCGCATTTGCAGGGCGCGCTTTTCCAGGGATTGTTCGTCTTCCCGGAGCATATCCGCCATGCTCACCGCCACGATCACCCCGGTGATGGGCTGGCTGCGGCGGTATTTTCCCAGGAGATTCAAAAATTCCAGCCACTCCTCGGTATCCCCGGCCTGCTGGGCGGCGGCGTAGCGCCCCGCGGTATCCAGGAAGATGGCGGAGTCGGAGAAGAACCACTCGCAATTTTTGGTTCCCCCGAAGCCGCCTAAGCGGGGCTTGCCGTAGGGAAAGCGCAGGCCGGATTTGAGCAGGGCGGTGGTCTTGCCGGCCCCCGGGGGGCCGATCATCACGAACCAGGGCAGTTTGTACAGCGCGGCCTCGCCGCCATCCCGGACAAATTTGGACTCCTTGAAGATGGCGAGCGCCTCCTCGAATTCCCGCTTGAGCTGCTTGATCTCCGCGCGCTTATCCGGGCGGGTATTGATGATCTGCTCATCCCCCTGGACGGAAACCGACTGCTCTAACTTTTGGGCGTTGCGCCGGGCTTTGATGCGCTCGTACACGAACAGGGCGATCAGAATCCAGAGGAATAACAGGATGGCGACCGCCAGCAGCAGGGTATTCAATTCCCAGTGGCGCCCGAAAACGAGGGTGAGGATCAGCAGCACGATCCCGCCCCCGTGAACCTTCCCCGCTCCACTCTTCAAAATTTCCGGCGTCAGGTTTTTCATGTTCATCATCTGGTATAGGCTGTTAGTGGCACAATTTCTTTAGCGATCTGTTCGACGCCCCGGCTCAAGGCTTCGATGGAATAGAGCAGCCCGAAGTAGAACAGCAGCCCCAGGGCGAGCAGGGCGGCGTAATACACCCACACCGGCGCCGGCAAACCGTCAAAGGGAAGGAGCGGTTTTTCGCCGCGGCCGGGGGGCAGCAGGCCGTGGGGGGAGAGCAGCCGCCCCGGGGTATCGAACACCTGGCGCAGCTCTTTGTGGGTGTCGCTGATGAGCACCCGCAGCTTTTCCTGCTGATGAAGGAGGTATTTTCCTTTGAAGCCTAACACCATGCAGAGGTAGTACACTTCTAACACCTCCGCTTCCGGGGCGGGGCGGCGGAGCATCTGCTCCAAACGGTTGAAGAACTCCTCCCCGGCGTTGAAGCTCTTGTAAAGCTCTACTTGCAGGGGGTTTTCCCGCCAGGCGTTCTGGTGCGGCCAGGCCGGGGAGATGAGGGTCTCATCCAAAAAGGCCACCAGGGCAAAGAGAGCCTTTTCGATCTCCTTGTCGCGGTAGCCGGCGCCGGAGCAGCTATGCTCTACCCGGGCCAGGAGCTGCTTGATGCGCTGGCGCAAGGCGCCCGGATCGCCGGAATCTTTGCCCTGCCGGAGCTGCAAAATCAGCATGAAGCAGGGGGTGAAATACTCCGCCAGGCGGCGGCCGTTTTTCAGGGGTTTGGATTCTTCCGCCATACACGTCCCTATTCTGGTTTTTTATTGCATCCATTTTCTATAGGGAGCGAGGGGAGGGAAGCTCTCAATTTAATTTTAATTTTGCGGGGAATGCTTTTGTCGGGAGGGCGGGGAAAAGTAGGCAGTCAATGTCGTTTAGTTAAGGGAAATCGCGCTTAAAATGTCATTTCCCCCGGCCTTCCGGGGGAAATCCAGAGATTCAAGGGGTTATAGATTCCCGCTTTCGCGCATAGGTGTAAACCTTAGCGCGTACCCAGAAACAAATGAGTGAAATTCCCCGCCTTGATAAGGAGGGGACAGATTTGCGAAGCGTCCAGCGAGCAAATCAGGGGTGGTTAGGGGGAGTTTAGCGGCCTCGACCACCCCTGCGTCGTTCGCTGGACGCTTCACGATGCTGTCCCCTCCTTGCAAAAGGAGGGGAATTTTGAGAAAATCGAATTCGCCAGCAGTATCATTTATCGCGGGGGAGCGAAATTCCTTATAACACCCGGGGAGCGGTTACTCTTTATCCGCGTTTTCCAATATCCAATCCACAATATCCGTTCCGGGGGGGCGGGGGCGTTCAAACTGCTCAAAAGGGCGTGGTTTGGGAAAGGTATATTCATCTACCGGTGCCAGGTGCAATGGCAGGGAACAGGGTTTTAAATTTAATCCATCCAGCTTGTAAGGGAGAAGGTAAAACGAAAACTGAAAGACCGCATTAAAACTATCCGGTTCAGCCGAATAAAAATCATAAAATAAACGCAGTTCCCACAGACGGATGGTATTATCATATGATCCGGAGGCCAGGGTTTTACCGTCCGGGCGGAAGGCCACACTCCTGACAGAA
>CAZFVV010000083.1:7248-21953 GCA_964522165.1 uncultured Calditrichaceae bacterium | reverse complement strand
TCGGTTTACCGGCCCATTCAACGGCGCGGCGGGGGCGGGTTGGTGCTGCTCATCGCCTCCCTGGGTGTTTTCATCGCTCTCCAAAATCTTATCTCTCTGTTTTTCGGGGATGACACCAAAACCATCCGCAGCGGGGAGGTTCGGGAAGGGCTGGCAATTATAGGGGCGCGCATTACCCCGGTGCAGATCGCCATTATTCTCACCAGCCTGGCGTTGTTTGTGCTCACCGCCATTATCCTCAAACGCAGCAAAATCGGCAAGGCGTTGCGGGCAGTGGCCAATGACCCGGAATTGGCGGTCGTAGCGGGATTGGATAAAGACCGGATCGTCTATTTCACCTATTTTGCAGGCTCGGCGCTGGCCGCCATCGCTGCTATCCTCATTTCCTTAGATATCGACATGACCCCCATGATGGGTTTCCAGGCCCTGCTCTACGGGGTGGTAGCGGTGGTGATCGGGGGGCTGGGCAATATCCTGGGCGCTTATTTGGGCGGGCTGTTGTTAGGGCTGGCGCAGCATTTGGGGGTGTGGTATATCTCTTCCAAATGGCAGGATGCCATTGCCTTTGTTATTTTAATCCTGTTCCTGCTTTTCCGCCCGCAGGGATTTTTCGGGAAACGGATAAGGAAGGCGGAGGTGTAAGGGAATAACTGGGGGCAGGGGCAGTAGGTAGTTAAACCAGGAAGATTTAATCCCGACAAGTTCACAGGGATGTGAATGTAATTGTCGGGATGGCAGCAGTAAACGGAGAGAAAGGTTTTGGGATTCGATTTAAGAGATAGTATATTTTATGCCAGAGGCCAGGTAAAACTTGAAAGATGATTTGAGTCGTTATTGTGAAATTATCACAAAACACAGTTATTGCGCCTGAAAAGCTGCGACGCTATCTCTTGTTACCTCGCCTGACGGATGATAAATCCAGGTTTCTTGCCTCAGCAGGTTATACACTTGATAACTGGCAAACTTTGGAACATGACCTGCGAGAGCAGATTTTAACAATGGAAGCCAGGGAAGTTGAACAGACAAAATATGGTACGATTTTCGAAATTCGGGGAAATCTTCAGGGGCCGAACGGTAAAAGCTTATCCATTGTTACAATTTGGATGGCTGAAATGGCGACAGGAAAAACTAAATTTATCACCTTATATCCTGGAAAAGGAAAAAGAACATGAGCAGCTTTGAGCTTTTTCAACGTGCCGCGCTGGCGCACGATTTTCCGGAGAAGCGTCTGCGCCGTGGCGATGTGGTAACCATCGTGGATTCTCATCCCGATCCCTCCGATGGTGAGCCTGGCTATTCGATAGAAGTATTTAATGCTCTTGGCGAGACCATCGCGGTTCTCATTGTTGCAGAATCCGATTTGCAACCTCTGCGCGCTGATGAGGTGTTCAATGTCCGGGAACTGGCTTCTGCCGGGTAGGTTTTCACATTGGAAACCGGAACTTTCAAGTTTGCCTGACTTTTGGACACTATATGGCCTATCTATTACACATCCTCATCCTCATTAACATATACATCATCATTGCAATTTCATTGAACCTGATCGCCGGTTACAGCGGCATATTGTCGATTGCCCATGCTGCGTTTTACGGGGTGGGAGCGTATGCAGCGGCGCTGTTAGCGGTTCACTGTGGAACTCCTTTCTTCTTGAATGTGCTTTTCGCCATGGCCGCTGCCGGGATGGTCGCGGCAATTGTCGCCGTTCCTTCCCTGCGCATCCACGATGATTACTTAGTGATTGCCACTTTCGGTTTCCAGATGATTCTGTTCAGCATTTTCAACAACTGGGTATCCCTCACCCGCGGACCCCTGGGCATTCCGGGCATCCCCCAGCCCGATATTTTCGGCTGGCAGGTCTCTTCCCACGTTGAATTTCTCATCCTCACCGGGGTTCTGGCGGCAATAGTATATGGATTTGCAAGGCGGCTGGTCCATTCCCCGTTTGGCCGGGCGCTGAAAGCGCTCCGGGAAGATGAAGTATTTGCCCAATCCCTGGGCAAGAACGTGACCCGTTACAAAATCCAGGTCTTTGTTATCGGCGGTGCGCTGGCGGCGATTTCCGGGGCCTTGTATGCCCATTACGTAACCTTCATCGATCCCACCAGTTTTACCATTTTAGAATCGATTTTTATGATTTCGCTGGTGATCGTGGGTGGGGCGGGAAGCCTGCGAGGTTCGATAGCGGGCGCGGCGGTGCTGATTGTAATCCCGGAGCTGCTGCGCTTTTTAGGAATCCCCAATGCCATCGCGGCAAATATGCGCCAAATTCTCTACGGAACCCTGTTAGTTCTGTTCATGCTGTTCCGGCCCCAGGGCCTGTTTGGGGAATATAAATTCAAATAGCCATGAGCGATCTTCTAACCATCGAAAATGTATCCTTCTCCTACGACGGCATATTGGCGGTAAACCGTTTTTCCGCTTCGATTCCGGCCGGCTCGCTGGTAGGATTGATCGGCCCCAACGGCGCAGGTAAAACCACCCTGTTCAACCTGATAAGCAGTTTTATACCCCTTGCGGAAGGAGATATTCGCTATAACGAACGCTCCCTCAAAGGATGGCCGCCCTACAAAGTTGCCGCCGCCGGGATTGCCCGCACCTTCCAGGATTTGCGCCTGATTTCCCGCATAACCGTTCTGGAAAATCTGTTGCTGGCAAATCCCCGTCAACCGGGGGAAGCATTCATGGGAGTTCTGTTCCGGCCCGGGCAGAACGTTCTGGCGGAGCGGAAAAACCGGCAGCAGGCAGAGGAAATTCTCGCTTTTATTGGCCTGGAAGAAAAACGCAACAACTTAGCCAGCGATCTTTCCTACGGCCAGCAGAAATTGCTGACCCTGGGCTGCGGCCTGGCGACCGGCGCGAACCTGCTTTTATTGGATGAACCGGTTTCCGGCATTCATCCGGACATGATCGAGAAGATATTAGCTCTCTTGCAAGAGCTTAAAAGCAGAGGTAAAACCATTCTATTCATCGAGCACAACATCGAAGCGGTAAGCCGGGTTGCCGATACGGTAATCGTGATGGATGAGGGGCAAAAAATTGCCGAAGGGCCGCCCGCGCTGGTCTTGAAACAACCGGAAATCCTGGAAGCGTACCTGGAATGAGCGAAATACCACTTTTAAAAGTCGAAAACCTGGTAACCGGCTACGGCAACAAGCAGATTATCAACGATATTTCCCTGAACGTGCGGAAAGGCGAAATCGTAGCCATTATCGGCCATAACGGCGCCGGCAAGTCAACCCTGCTGAAAGCGGTTTTCGGATTGATTCCGCTCTGGAAAGGAACCGTAGAGTTTAAAGGAGAAAATTTTTATGCCCGGAAACCGCATGAAAAAGTCCGCAGCGGCCTGTCCTTCGTGCTCCAGGGAAACCGGGTATTCAGCGAGTTAACGGTACTGGAGAATTTGGAGGTCGGGGGATATTTATTGAACGGCAAAGAAGAATTGGAGTCGCGCTTAAAATATGTATTCGATTTCTTCCCCAGGCTGAAAGAGCGGAAAAGCCAGAACGCGGGAACCCTCAGCGGGGGAGAACAACAAATGTTGACTCTGGCAAACGCCTTGATGCTACAACCCGAGATGCTGCTGTTGGATGAGCCATCGATTGGGCTTTCTCCTAAATTCGTCAATAATACCTTTTCGACCATTAAAGAACTCAACCAGAAGTCAGGCATCACCATCTTAATGGTGGAGCAGAAAGTGCGCGAGGTATTAAAAATCGCTCACCGGGTGTATGTCGTTAAACTCGGCGCGGTAGCATTCGAAGGCCCACCGCAGGAGCTGTTGGAAGGAGACCGGCTTCAGGAAATTTATCTGTCATAGTAATCCTCCTGCCCGATGATGGTCTCATTCTAAAACTCTTCATTCTATTGTTTTTTCCTGCATCCATCCTCTTCTATACAGAAAATCTCCTGTCTGATCTGAGAAAAATCATCGATCTCAGTAAAATGGTTTATACCTTTCCTTGAACATTTGTCTAAAATTGCATTTCTATCATAGAAAAGGAGAACCAGATGTATCACCCTCTAAACAAAAAATCCATCCTCATCATCGGCGCGGGGCCGGTGGGCGTCGAAGCGGCGCTCTACGCCAAAAGCGCGGGGTACCGGGTGCGCGTCCTGGAAAAAGGGGAAGTTGCCCACCACGTGCAGCAGTGGCAGCACGTTACTTTCTTTTCTCCCTTTGGAATGAACCATTCCCCGCTGGGGGGAAAATTGCTTACGAAGCAGGGGGTTCCATTGCCGGCGAATGAGAAATATTTGACCGGCCGGGCTTACCTGGATAGCTATCTGCTGCCGCTCGCCAATTCTCAATTCTTGAAACCGCACATCATTACCGGCTGCGAAGCGCTGGCCATCAGCCGCCGGGGTATTTTGAAAAATGAGCACATCGGCGATGGGCAGCGCGCCCATTTTCCCTTCCGCATTCTCACCCGCGACCGGCAGGGGCGGGAAAAAATCTATGAATCGGATTACCTGATCGACGCTTCCGGGAGTTACGGCAACCCTAACTGGCTGGGCGACGGGGGCATTCCCGCCCCGGGCGAGTTGGCCAACCGGGAGCGCATCCAATATGGGCTGGAAGATATCGCCGGGAGCGCCAAAGACCGCTACGCCGGCAAAACCACCCTGCTGGCGGGCGACGGGCATAGCGCCGCAACCAGCATCGTTGCGCTGGCGCAGTTGATGGAAGAAAATCCCCAAACCAGGGCGATCTGGATTACCCGCGGCGAGGGGGAAACGCCCCTGCTCCCCATTCCCGATGATCCCCTGCAAGAGCGCGCGCGGATCGTGCGGGAGGCCAACCGGCTGGCCGGCCATCCCAACGTGCGCCGGATCCAAAACGCCGCGGTCAACGCCCTGGAGTATGATGAGCGCAGCGGAAAATTCCGCGTGGAAGCATCCGGCCCGGAAGGGTCGCTGTTCCTGGAGGTCGATCATATCATCGCTAACGTGGGCTACAGCCCCGATAACCGCATTTACCGGGAGCTGCAGGTTCACGAGTGCTACGCCTCCCGCGCCCCCATGAAATTGGCGGCGGCGCTGTTGGGGCAATCCTCCGCGGATTGTTTAACCCGGCCCGCCCCGGACGCGCAAGTGCTGCGGAATCCCGAGCCGGATTTTTATATCATCGGGATGAAAAGCTACGGCAAAAATTCCAATTTCCTGCTCAAAACCGGCTTCGAGCAAATCCGCGACGTGTTCCGGCTGATCTCCGGCGACAACGCCCTGGATTTGTACCGTCGCGAAGCGGGGCGGTAGAGGAGCGAATGAGCGGAAATAAAAATTGAGGCCGGATGAACAGGATGATCATGATTAAAAATACCCAAGAATAAAGAATAAATGATCGTGTTAATCCGGTTAATCCGGTCAAAAAATTATTTCCCATAAGGTAATAGATTGAAATGAGTACTAAAACCGCTTCATACTGAACCCGGGGCTTACCCGGCAGCTAAAAATTAGACCGTTTGATCTATTGAAGGGCTTCACATCGGTTGGCTATCTTATGCGCGCAAATGAACAAAGCTGCGCTGAGGCAGCGCCGGAATGGACAACTTACAAAAAAACGAGGAGAACTGATGTTGAAGCCTATTTTTACCGCATTATGTGCTGCCATGATGGTTTCCATGGCGGCGTTTGGGCAGGGCCGCGGCCCGGCAACTCTCGCCAAACAGCTGCAAACCGACAACTCCAAAATGATGAGCGGGGTGGTGGAAAGCGATGTCCCCCAGGCCGGTAAGATCGATCCTTTGCTGCGTCACCTCATCAACAAAGTGGAGCGGGCTGAAAACAGCCGGGCAAAGGAAGCCGCAATCGAAAACCTCTCCCCGCTGGCCGGCGTGGAGAGCCAAAACGGGCGGGCGATGGTTTCCCTGTTCATTAAATCCGGCGACCCCGTAGCGGCCATGCAGGAAGTGGAGCGCAGCGGCGGGGTGGTATATACCGTAGCCGGCGATATTCTTACCGCAACCCTGCCGTTAGAAGAGGTGGAACGGGTCGCCGAAAAAACCTGCGTTTACTCCATGCAGATCAGCGCCCGCTCCCGGGCGGCGATGAACGTCAGTTACCAGGAGGTCAAGGCCAACCAGGTTCATAACGGCGTTAACCTGCCCCGGGGGTATCGCGGCGAAGGAGTGGTTGTGGGGGTGCTGGATAGCGGCATCGATTGGAGCCATAACGATTTCGACGGCGCCGACGGAACCACCCGTATCCAGTATCTCTGGGATATGTCCGGTACCAGCAATCCCCCGGCGGGATATAACTACGGAACCGAGTACACCAAAGCGCAGATCGACGCCGGGCAGTGTTTCGAGATGGACGGAAACGGCGGCGGCGGGCACGGCACTCACGTGACCGGAACCGCGGCCGGCAACGGCATTTCCTTTCCCGGCGGGTATATGGGCGTCGCCCCCAAAGCGGACATCATCTTTGTAAAAGGCCTCCGCAACCACCAGAGCTACGGCGGCTTTTCCGACGTGGACGTGGTGAACGGGGTGAACTATTTCTTCAGCAAAACCGCCCAGATGGGAAAACCGGGAGTGATCAACCTGAGCTTAGGCGGCCATTACGGCGCCCATGACGGCAGCAGCCTTTACGAGCAGGCCCTGAATTCCCTGGTCGGCCCCGGGCGGATCATCGTTGCCGCGGCCGGCAACTCCGGGGACAACCGCATCCACGGGGGGTATCCCACCCAGCCGGGAGCCGGCTATAATGACGCGCTGGAGACCGGTTTCCAGATTCCCCAGGGCGGCACTTTCGGGCTGATCGACCTGTGGTACAACAGCGGCACCATTTACACCGGCGTCGCGGCCTATGACGCGGTGGGCAACCTGATCGGTTTCACCCCCCCGGTGGGGCCGGGCCAGAAGGTGGAAAACGTGCTCTTCACCCTTTTCTACTTAGAATACGGCCTGGTGACCGTGGATGCGACCGTGGCCAACGATCCCAATAACAACGCCCGCCGGGTGACGATCAACATCGAAGGAAACAACGGCCAGTACCTCGCCGATATGTGCACCTGGTCGGTTTACACCTACAGCGAGACCGGCAACCCGGAATTCGATATGTGGGCGGTCGCCGGGGGAGAGTTTACCCACCATACCGGCACCTATTTCCGCCCGGGGGATTTTCAAAAAACTCTTACCATCCCCGGAACCGCGCATAACCTGATCACGGTAGGCTCGTACGTTACCAAGAACCAGTGGATCGATATCGATGACAGCCTGCGGGTGCAGATCAATCCCGGCGGTACTATCCCGAATATCGGCCAGTTGTCCTACTTCAGCAGCCTGGGGCCCACCCGCGACAACCGCCTGAAACCGGAGATCTCCGCCCCGGGCGAAGCGATTATTTCTGCCCTGTCGAGCCACCTGAACATCGGGCAGGGAGTGGTCCGCAAAAATATTCTGCAAGGCGGGAACTACGTGAAAATGCAGGGAACCAGCATGGCCGCGCCCCACGTTGCCGGGGCGATCGGCCTGATGCTCCAGCGCAATTCCTCCCTCAACTGGAACGAGGCGCTGGCCATCCTGGCCGCCACCGCCCGCAAGGACGTGTACACCGGCAATACCGTGAACGCCGCCTTCGGCTACGGGAAAATCGACGTGCTGGCCGCGATGATCAACGTTCCCACCGGGATCGAGCCGGTCGAGGGCGCGCTGGCGGAAGGGTATGAACTGGAGCAGAATTTCCCCAACCCTTTCAACCCCGCCACCCGGATTCGCTTCGCCATTCCCCGGGCCGGGCAGGTCCGGCTCACCGTGTTCAACGTGCTGGGGCAAAAAGTGGCCACGCTGGTGGATGAGGCGATGCCGGCCGGAAAATACGAAGTGGATTTCGACGCCGGCTTGCTCAGCAGCGGTTTATACTTTTACCGGATCGAGGCAGATGGGTATTCGCAGGTGAGGAAAATGCTCCTGACCCGGTAGAGCCGGATGGCATTCTCCCGGTTCATTAGAATTCATTGGAAATAATTCCGGTTTTGAGACGGTTGCAGATTCATTTTTTAGCCACGAATCTCACGAATCGTCAAAAAAAATTTTCCCCCCCTGGATCGCCCGGCCCGGTTGCGGCGTTTCAGGGGTGGTTTTTTTATAATTGATGATCAGGCGCGCCAGGAAACGAAATAGAGGCAATAGCGCAAAAGTAACCCTGTTGATAATTCTCTAACCTCACCCTTCCCCACCCCGGCCCTCCCCTTCCCTCTCCTGCAGGAGAGGGAAGGGGAGGGCGCAGGGAGGGGTTGGGTGAGGTTGAGACGTACCCCCCAGAATACTCACAGGATGACTTTTGCTCCATTGCAAATAAAGGCAATTCATGGAAATCATTCCCGCGGAAATTCCGGAAAAAGAGATTGCGCATCCCGATATTCACCTCGATGCGCTCGATAACCTCTGGTTCCAGGTGGCCGGCACGCTGTGTAATATCGCCTGCGGGCACTGCTTCATCAGTTGCAGCCCCGCCAACTGCAGTTTCGGATTTATGGCGCTGGGGCAGGTAGAGCGCTACCTAAAAGAATCGCTGGAAATAGGAGTGAAGGAATACTACTTCACCGGCGGGGAGCCGTTCATGAACCGGCAGTTACTCGACATTCTGCAATTGACCCTGGAATATGGCCCCGCCACGGTGCTCACCAACGGAATGCTGATCACCGAAAAAACTGCCCGGCGTTTGCAAGAGTTGGAAGCCGGTTCGATCTATTCCCTGGAAATCCGGGTGAGCCTCGACGGGTACAGCGAAGAGATGAACGACGCCATCCGCGGCAAGGGGGTATTCCAAAAAACGCTGCGCGGGGTTCGGCTCTTATATGAATATGGCTTTCTGCCCATCATTACCGTCGCCAAAACCTGGCAAGACCGGGAAGATGAGGCGGCGCTGAAGGGTTTTATCAACCTCCTGAAAGAGAACGGCTGCGCCCGCCCGCGCCTGAAAATTCTGCCTTCGTTGAAAATCGGGCGGGAAATTGCCCGCGACCGCGGTTACGATCGATACGAAATGGTCACCGGAGCAATGCTGGAGGGCTACGATTGCAGCCAGTTGATCTGCTCCAACGGCCGCATCGCCACGGATCGCGGGGTGTTCGTCTGCCCGATTCTGATCGAATCCGAAGACGCCTACTTAGGAGAGACGCTGAAAGAAGCGACAAAAAGCTACCGGCTGAAGCAGCAGGCCTGTTATACCTGCTATCTCTATGGAGCCATTTGCTCCAATTTCACCGCGCGATAAGACCTCAAAGGTTTTCAAAACCTTTGAGGTCTTTACCATAAGCTGTGAGGATTTATCAATCGAAAAGTATCAAAAAATTGCCCTGATCGGCGGGGTGTACAGCAACTACCTGGCGCTGCGGAAGAGTATTCGTGATGCCCGGAGACGCGGTATTGACGCCATTTACTGCCTGGGCGACCTGGGCGCATTCGGTCCCCATCCGGATCGCACTTGCGAAATACTCCGCGAAGAGGGTATTGCGGTGGTGCAGGGCAATTATGATAACTCCATCGGCAACCACTTGCAGGATTGCCAGTGCGGTTACACAGACCCGCGCGATAATTACTTTGCCAAACTCAGCTACGATTACACCTACGCCAACACCGCGGAAGATCACAAACGCTGGATGAAAACCCTGCCCGGTGAAATTCGCCTGCAGATGGGAAAATACCGGGCGCTGTTGTGCCACGGCTCCCCGCGCAGGATGAACGAATTTTTATGGGAGTCCACCACCCCGACCCATTTTTTAGAAAAGCTCTGCCGGGATTACCGGGCGGATATTCTCTGCGCCACCCATACCGGCCTCCACTGGCAGCGGGAATTGCCCGGCGATAAATATTTTGCCAACGCGGGCGTAATCGGCCGCCCGGAGAATAACGGGCAGACCGGGGTGGGTTATATGTTATTAGAGGTGAATGATACTCCCCGGTTCACGTATGTTCCCGTGGAGTACGACTATCAATGTTTAGCCGGGGAGATGCGGGAAGAAAAACTGCCCGAAGAATTCGTGGAGACCATCCTGAGCGGCTGGTGGACCACCTGCCTGGAAATCTTACCGGCAAAAGAGCGCAAGCGCGGCAAATTCTGAGCGCCCCTGAAGGCTCCCTGCCGTCCCCCCCAAACCTGCTGATATGCTGGCCAGATAGCCGCCTCGCTGTCCTTCAAGCGAACCCCTTTCCGACGAGAGGGGGCTTTAAAGGTGCTAATTCTCCAGGGTTATACTGGAAATCCCAAAGAGGCAAGCTGATCATAAATTGAGCTTTTTTATCTCTCGCAAAGATGCCAGGTTCGCCAGGAAATACCTGAATTTCTTAATACTTTGCGAGTTTTCTCCGAAGAAGCCGCTTCGCGGGCGTCTTTGCGAGAAAATATAAATCTTTGACCGTTCGCAGTATAGCAAATGTTCAGGCGTTGATTATAGAGGGTTCAAACGAAAAAGCAAAAAATATATATAACTTTCCAGGCGATAGAAACAATTAAAAGTTTTTGTAGTTGAAATTTTAGCCTTTTTTTTATATAATTGAGGCCTAAGGTGATATAAATTGGGAAAATAGCGTCGATTCAAGAGAGGATTGCTTACATGTCTTATCATAAATGCGCTGTTGATGGTTGCCCGTTCAAACCGATTTCGTTTACCCACTATTGCTGGCAGCATATTCCGGATAAGAAGAACTATTTGAAAAAACTCCGCGCTAACATCGAAAGCTCGGTAGCCCCGGTTACCCTCGACAAGGTTGTTTTCGAAGCGTTTGATCTCTCCGGGCTGGATTTGCGAAGCGCTTCTTTCATGGGGGCGGTGTTCATCGACGTGGATTTTACGAATTCCAACCTGACCAATGCCAACCTTAAGCGCGGGTTTTTCCAGGGTTGCAAATTCCATCACATTAAAATGATCCAGGCGACTTTGAGCGGAACCATTATCGTGGACTCGGATTTCCATGACATCGATATGTCCCTGGTGGAAGGCAACCTGCTAAAAATCAAAGGTTGTAACTTCGAGAATCTGTATATCAAAGCGGCTGATCTGAAAAATACCTATTGGAAAAACGTGGAATTCAAAGCGGTGCAGATTACCGACGGCAATTTCATGATGAGTTATTTCGATACGGTCAGCTTCATCGACAGCAAGCTGGATAACGCCCTCTGCTCCGGCAGCCAGTTCTACTCCACGGTATTCCAGATGAGCGATCTGATCCAGGCTAACTTCATCGGCTGCATCATCGATGAAGGAGAATTCAAAACCAGCCATCTACGCAATTGCCGTTTCGCTACCGCCATTGTGCGCAACGTGATTTTTGAAAATTGCAAGCTCTCCAAACCGGTGATGCGCGAAACCCAGATCGTCGGCGGCAAGTTCATTCGCTGCAACATTACCACTCCCATCTTGCAGCGGGCGGTGCTGATCCACAGCAACTTGAACCTGAAAAAATTAGAAAATGCCAACACCGAAGGGTTAGTGGTGATGTAGCACGGCTCTCTGCTTGACAAATTCGCGATTATTTCTTTGCTTAGTCTTATGATGAAGCGGGCCCCTGGCGACCCGCTTTTGTTTTATGAAACATTGTAACTCCCCCGGTTCGAGGGCATCTAAAAGCTGTTCCAAAAGTGTTGCGGAACTATATTTCGACATTTTTTGAGGCTTGTAAAACGGCCTCTACAGTTAGCCCCAAGGAGATAAAGACTTGAAAGAGATCAATCAAAATATCCCCGGGATTCTCGAACAACATAAGCGAATTGCGGTGGTGGGACTTTCCGACAGCCCTTCCCGGCCCAGCTACGGGGTAGCCAGGGCAATGCAGATGAACGGCTACCAGGTGATCCCGGTAAATCCGGCCGTCGAGGAGACGTTGGGGGAAAAGAGCTATGCCAGCCTGCTGGACATTCCCGGGGAGGTCGATCTGGTGGATATATTCCGCCGCCCGGAGCACGTGGATGAAATCGTCGATCAGGCCATCCGAAAAGGCGCCAAAGCGGTCTGGATGCAATTAGGCGTGATTAACAACGCGGCGGCGCAAAAAGCCCTGCAAGCCGGCCTGGAAGTGGTGATGGATCGCTGCTGGAAAATCGAATATCTGAAACATTGTGAGTAAATATTACCCAAACTAAAGAACCAGGGAGTGGATAATGCCTATTTTCGAGTATCGTTGCAAAGAGTGCGGTGAGAAATTCGAGACATTGGTTTTTTCGTCTGCCCGGCCGGAGCCGGTGAAATGTGAAAAGTGCGGCAGCGAGCAAACCGAAAAATTGATGTCCGCCTTTGCCTCCGGCGGCCTGAACGCCGGCAGCGGTTATAGCGGCAGCAGTGCGGGAGGGTGCGGATCCGGTGGCTTTAGCTGAGGGATTTAGTGCGAGCCGGCAGGTTGCCGGCCAAAGGTTGAGGCAAGGAGAACATATTAATCCCCCAGAGAACCGGGGGCGGATGCATCATTCGCCCCCTTTTTATTTTTTCCCCTCCAGATCCCTTTTTCGGAAAATCTTCCATTTGTTTCTCCTCCCGGAATTTCGTACTTTCCGGCGCTCCTGTGGCCTATAATTTAATGAAGTTATCGGTTGCACGGGGCGGGCGCATGGCAAATTGCAACCCGGTTTGCCGGGATGTTTTCCAATACTCTGAATTCAATGCCAATTGGCGACCTCCATAAAGAGCACCGTTGACTGCTTTATGCCCGGGAACCGTTCCCGAAACCGTCACCTTAAGATCCGATCTCTTATGAAACCGATGCTGCTGTTCGCTTTGAGTATATTGCTGGTTTACAGCGGGTGCAAATCCACTCCCGAATCGGTTGCCGTCGAAGATATTGCTTCTCCCCCCCGGGCAACGGAAGCGGACCAGAAATACGCCGGCGCGTTCTCCGCCCTGGAGGGGGTTTGGGAAGGCGTGTTCAGCGTGTACGAGGATTCCCTGGGACAGACCGAAGGCATCGCCCAACCCCAAAACCTGATGGAAATCGATCTTGCGGAGCTAAACCTGCGCCCCCTGCACATGCAGGAAACGCGGGTGGAATATGTTTCCAAAAACCCCTATTTTCAGCAGGTAACCATTCGCGACGTCCATACCGATGAAAACGGCCAGAAGCGCGAGATTGTCAGCCGCGGCGCCTATAAGGTACAGAACGGCAAGTTGTGGTACGTGCTCAAAAAATCCAATGAAACGCTGGTTTACCAGGGGAAACGGGCTCGCAGAAATGTCGTTTTCTGGCAGCGGGATTCCCGCGACCCTCTTCAAATCGAGTATTATGCGCAGATGATCGAAGGGGATTTCTACAAAATCTGGGGATGGGGATATTACCGCGATGACAATATAAACCTCACCCCCCGGGTTTGGTTCGTGGGAGATTATTATAAAGTGCAGTAAACCCGCGTACCCGGCGCGCTCCTGCGATCACAGGACCACCAAAGAAGGGAACAAGAAATTTGCCGCCATACGATCTCTTCTCATATTTGAAAGATTCAACTCCCGTTGAACAATCTCCCGATGCTTCTGCCCGGCATCCTTTGGCAAAGCCATGGATTCCCACTTCCCCCGCGGAAGGCGACTTCCCTGCGCTCCTCCCGGTCGAGCAAATGCCCCCTGCCGCCCGAATCGAGCAGGAACGAATCGAGGACATTATCTACCCCAAATATATTGCCGAATTTTGGACCGCCCGGCAGCGCCAGGCCGCTTCCCTTCACGAAATTTCCTACCGCGCCTGCTTCAAACCCCAGCTTCCCCGGTTTTTCATCAATTTGTTCACCCGGCCGGGCGATACGGTGTACGATCCCTTCGCCGGGCGGGGCACTACCGCCATCGAAGCAGGCTTGTCCGGCCGCAGGGTGATCTCCAACGACGTCAATCCCCTCGGCGAAATTCTTACTTTTCCGCGTTTTTTTGCCCCGGACATGAGCCGCTTAGCCGGGCGGCTTTCCGAAATTCCCATTCACAAAACCGCCCGCGCCGGCATCGACCTCTCCATGTTCTACCATCCCGAAACGGAAGCGGAGATCGTTTCCCTGCGGGAATATCTGCGCGCGCGCAAACAAAACGGCGAAGAGGATACTCTCGACGCCTGGATTCGCATGGCAGCCACCAACCGCCTCACCGGGCATTCTCCCGGTTTCTTTTCGGTGTACACCCTTCCCCCCAACCAGGCGGTTTCCGCCGCGCAGCAGCGCAAAATCAACGCCAAGCGGAATCAAACGCCGGAATACCGGGATACTCGCAAGCTGATCCTCAAAAAAACCCGCCAACTGCTCTCCAATCTTACCGCGCCGCAAATCGAAGCCCTGAAACGCGCCGGGGAAAACGCCCTTTTCCTGTGCGAAGACGCCCGCCGCACCCCGCAAATTCCCGACGGCGCCGTGCAGCTCACCGTTACCTCCCCGCCGTTTCTGAACGTGGTGCAGTACGCCGCGGATAACTGGCTGCGCTGCTGGTTCAACGGCATCGACGCGGGCGCGGTGGGGGAGCGCATCACCATGGCCGCGACATTGGAGAGCTGGCGCGGGGTAATGGGAGCGGTTTTTGCAGAGTTGTTCCGGATTACCCGCCCGGGCGGCTGGGTGGCTTTTGAAGTGGGCGAGGTGCGCGACGGCCAAATCCGCCTGGATGAACACGTGGTTCCCCTGGGCTTGCAAGCCGGCTTCCGCTGCCGGGCAATCCTGATCAACGAACAGCAATTCACCAAAACCGCCAACATCTGGGGGGTTCAAAACAATCGCAAAGGAACCAACAGCAACCGGATTGTGCT
>CAZFVV010000083.1:0-7148 GCA_964522165.1 uncultured Calditrichaceae bacterium | reverse complement strand
TACGCCATCGTCCTGGCGGCGATCTTTTTTACCTTTTCTAACATCGGGTTTATTGTGGATATTCTCAACGCCGGCCGGCTGCCCGCCGGCAAACTGCTGGGGAACGTCCTCTTTGCCGGGCTGACCGCCATCGGATACGTGCACTCCTTCACCCGGAATCTGAAAATCTTCCCCCTGGTGCTGCTCTTCCAGATCGGCTTTACAATATTCCTTTCCCAGCCGGAAGGAACTATGCCCGATGAACCGGCCTTGAAGTCCCGCCTGGTGCTGGATGGGCTGGGGATTATGTTCTTTATGATCCTCGGCTACGTGTTTTTTATCATCTTCATCTCCCGGGAGGGCCGGAAACAGATTATTCTTCGAACCGAGATGAACCTGGCCCGGGAGATGCACGAAGTGCTGGCCCCGGCGATTCATTTCCGGGAAGATAAACGCTTCGAAATCTACGGCCGCACCCTGCCCGCGGAAGAGGTGGGGGGAGATTTGGTGGACCTGTACCGCGGCGAAAGCCTGCTCACCGCCTACATTGCCGACGTCTCCGGGCACGGCGTCGCCGCCGGCCTGCTGATGGGCATGTTCAAAAGCGCCATGCACGCCCACCTGCAGCAGAACCTGCCCCTGCCGGAAATCCTCAACCGCGCCAACCGTTCCCTTTACCGCCTCAAGAAAAAAACCATGTTCCTCACCTGCGCCTGCATTCGCTTTAGCGAATCGAAAACCGCGGAATTTTCCCTGGCCGGCCACCTGCCCATCCTGCACTACCGGGCGGAAAGCGCTTCCCTGGAACGTTTGCGTATTTCGCAAATTCCCCTCTCCGTAAAACCGGATTATGAATTCAGCAGCCGGCAAATATCCTATTCACCGGGCGACTGGTTCGCGCTGTTCACCGACGGCCTCATCGAAACGGTTGACGCCAAAGACCGCGAATTCGGGCTGGAACGGTTGGAAAAGCTCTTGCTGGAAAACCGCGCTCTTCCGCAGCAGCAATTATTCGAAACCGCCCTGGCGGAGATCAACCGCCATGGCCCCCAGACCGATGACCAGACTTTCCTGGTGATCCGCTGTTTGTAAACCCGGCGCCGGGAAGCGCAGTTGGGCGCCTGTCAAATTGCATGCTGAAGCATGGCTATCTAATTCGACAATGTCACATTTCAGGTTTTACCGCAGAGAACGCGGAGTTCGCAGAGAGATATTTATAAAAAAAACTATATTTCTCAGCGTTCTTTGCGGCCTCTGCGGTTAAATGTGACATTGTCAAGCTAAGATCACCACGCTTTAGCGTGCAAATTAACATGCGTCTGGCGCGGTTGAAACCAAATCCTTAACAAAGGGAATTCCATGAAGATAAATCTTCTTGCCGGGGGATTTTTTATCCTCACCCTTATCCCGGGAGGTATCCATACCATGCACGCCCAACCCAGGCAAAAGCTCACCCTGGATGACATTTTTGTTTCCGACAAGTTCCGGGGAAAAACCATCGAGGATCTCCAATGGCTGCCGGACGGCTCCGCGTTTACCTTCACCCGCAAAAGCGAAGAAAACGGGGCGACGGACATCTACCGCCATCAAGTGAAAACCGGCCGGGAAACCCTGGTGCTCAAGAGCGGGGAATTGCAATACCAGGGCGCCGCAGTAGAAATCAGCGACTACCAGGCCACCGGGATGCAGAATTTTTTACTGCTTACCGGGAAGAAGAAAAAAATCTGGCGGCGCTCCTTTACCGCCCCGCGTTATTTGTATAATATGAAAACGAAAAAACTCATCGCCCTGGCGAAGAACGACCCGGAACTGCAAAACGCAGCGCTTTCGCCTGAGGGCAAATGGGTCGCCTACGTGAAGAACAATAATCTCTATGTCGCTGAGGTGGAAAACGGGGAATCCCGCCAGTTGACCTTCGACGGCTCCGAAGATATCCTCAACGGGGTGTTCGACTGGGTTTATGAAGAGGAATTTGGCCGCGCCGACGCCTATCGCTGGTCGCCGGACGGGCAGAAAATCGCCTTCTGGCGCACCGACCAGGCGCGGGTGAAAACGTTTTACCTGTTAGATGAACTGCCCCGATACAGCCGGCCGATCCCCCTGAAATATCCCAAGGTGGGAGAGCAGAACGCCATCGTAAAGATCGGGGTGGTGGACATTACCACCGGCAAAACCGCGTGGGTGGATATTGGAGAGAACGACGACATTTACATTCCCCGCATCGATTGGACCAACTCTTCCCGCACCCTGGCGATCCAGCGCCTGAATCGCAAGCAGAATCAGTTAGAATTGCTGCTCGCTGATGCGGATTCCGGCGGCAGCCGGGTCATCCTCACCGACGCCGACCCGGCCTGGGTGAGCGTGGGCAACGATTTTATCTACCTGAAGCAAAGCGAACGCTTTGTCTGGACCTCGGAAAAAAGCGGTTATCGCCACATCTACCTCTCCGATTACAGCGGGCGGGAAATCGCCCAGCTAACCCATGGGGATTGGGAGGCAGGCTCCGTGATCGGCGTGGATGAGCAGGGCGGGTGGGTATATTTTTACGGGCGCAAAGGCTCTCCCATCGAGCAGCATATTTACCGGGCAACCCTGGCGGGGCAGGGCTTGCAGCGGATTTCTCCCGCTCCCCTCACCTGGCACCGCGCCGACTTTTCCCCGGATTTTAGCCATTACGTGGCATTTTCCTCCGACGCACGCACCTCGACCCAAATCAGCCTGCGCAAAAGCGACGGCAGCCCGGTGCGCGTATTAGAGGAGAACCGCATTGAGGCGCTGGCGGAATACGATATGGTTTATCCCGAATTTCTTACCGTAACCGCCTCCGACGGGATGCAGCTCAACGCCTGGATGATGAAACCGGCGGATTTCGATCCCGCCAAGAAATACCCCGTGATCGTTTACGGCTACGGCGGCCCCGGCTCCCAGACCGTCACTAACCAGTGGGCCGGCGGGGAAGCCTTCCACAGCCTGCAGCGCACCCTCTGGCACCAGTTTATGACCGACAACGGCTACATCATCTTCTCCCTGGATAACCGCGGCACCGGGGGACGGGGAAAGGCGTTCAAGAACTTAGCCTACGGGGATATTTCCAAATGGGCGGTGGAGGATCAGATCGAAGGGGCGAAATACCTGGCCGGTTTGCCCTACGTGGACGCCTCGCGGATCGGTTTTTGGGGCTGGAGCGGCGGCGGGTACTTAACTTGCATGATGCTGACCCGGGGGGCGGAGTACTTCGCCGCCGGCGTCGCAGTTGCTTCGGTAACGGATTTTCGCAACTACGATACCATCTGGACCGAGCGCTACATGGGCTTGCTGAGCGATAACCGCGAAGGTTACGAAGCCGCGGACGTGCTCAACTACGCCGATTTGTTGAAAGGCAGGCTGTTATTGATCCACGGCGGCGGGGACGACAACGTGCATCCGCAGAATACCAGCCAATTGGTGGAGAAACTCATCGCCGCCAACAAGCAATTCGATTTGATGCTCTACCCCAACCGCAACCACGGAATCAGCGGGGGGAACGCCTCGCGGCACTTGTATTCCCTGATGGCGAGGTATTTTGAGGAGAATTTGTAGCAGCAGACAATTTTTTAATTTTGGTTTCGGAATGGTTTTATGTAATTTAGGGCCGTCGAGCCTGAAACTAACATTTTGGAGCATCATTTTTTATTCTGACCAATTTCCCAGCAAGAAGAGGTAAAGCGTAATGGCTGAGTTTGTTGCAGGCATAAATCCGAAAATCTTGAAATGGGCAAGGGAACGGGCCGGATTTTCTCTTGAAGAGGTGGCTAATGCGTTCAAGAAAGATATTGAAACCATTCAAGGCTGGGAATCTGGTAACAATGCTCCTACCTTCATTCAGTTAGAAAAGCTGGCCTACCAGTTATATAAACGTCCCATTGCTCTTTTTTTCTTTCCGGCTCCTCCTGAAGAATCGGATGAGAAAAAAGAATTCAGAACTTTACCGGATTTTGAAATTGAAAACCTCTCGTCAGATACTCTTTATGCTTTACGCCAAGCAAAAGCAATGCAATTGTCTCTGAGAGAATTAAATGATGGAAAAAACCCTGCCGAACGAAAAATCTATCGAGAAATACCTATAAGTTTCCGGGATGATTTAATAAGTACGACTGAACAGGTTAGAGAATATTTAGCCATAAATCTTGAGGATCAAATCGCCTGGAAAAACCATGATATTGCTCTCAAAGCCTGGAGAGATAGCATTGAAGAGAAGGGGATATTTATTTTTAAACGTTCTTTTAAGCAAGCAGATATTTCGGGTTTCTGCTTAATTGATGAAGAGTTTCCACTTATTTATTTGAACAACAGCACTTCTAAGGCCCGCCAAATTTTTTCGATTTTCCACGAATTAGCACACATTCTTCTACAAACCAACGGAATTACGAAATCAGATACAAGCTATATCAACGCGCTTAAAGGGGAGGCCAGAGAAATCGAGATATTCTGTAACCAGTTTGCTGCGGAATTCCTTGTTCCATCAAAAGATTTTGATCGAAATTTGGAAAGAAACATTTTCGATGATCAGTTCATCACAGACCTTGCTTCAAGATATAAGGTCAGTCGGGAAGTAATCTTGCGAAAACTTCTTGACAGAAGTTTGATTTCAAAAATTGATTATGAAATGAAAGCAAAAAAATGGATAAGAGAATATGAGGAATTTAAAGACCGAAAAAAAGGCGGAGGCGACTATTACGCAACCCAGGCCGCCTATTTAGGGGAGAACTATTTAAAATTGGTATTTAGGAAGTATTATCAAGGGCAATGCAGCCTCGAACAAGTGGCAGATTATCTAAACATGAAAGTGCAGAATATTCCGAATCTTGAACAGTTTCTATTGGGAAAGGCATTGTCCTGATGGTTTATGTCTTTGATACCAGTAGTTTCAGGGTATTCGGCCATTATTTCCCGCACAGGTTTCCAACTATCTGGGACAATATCAACGCTCTGGTTGATGAGAAAAGATTGATTTCTGTAAGAGAAGTGTTTAATGAATTGAATGCTGGAGGAAATAGACCCTTTCTTTTAGATTGGATTAAATCGAACAGAAAAATCTTTTTGATACCAACCCAGGAAGAAATGATGTTTGTTGGCAAAATATTTTTGATTCCCCATTTTCAATACCTTGTTATCCAAAGGCAAAGACTTAAAGGAACCCCAGTAGCAGATCCGTTCATTATTGCATCTGCAAAAGTAAAACATGGCTGTGTAGTTACAGAAGAAACCAGGACACCCACCGCAGCAAAAATTCCAAACATCTGCGAACATTTTGGCATCGACTGGACAAATGTTGAAGGGTTTATGGAAAAAGAGGGCTGGAAATTTTAGAGATATAGCCTGAATAATCCTCAGCCACTCTGGCGCCCGGTGTTAACTGTTTGGCCGGGAAAAAGAGCGTTTAATGAAGCAAACCATAAATTTATGTATAATCCTATGCGTTCATATTAAGTTCAGGAGAAACCCCCATGAACCGAACCAAACTCCGCCAGCAGTTGATCCACCACGAAGGTTTGCGCCTGAAGCCCTACCGCGATTCCCGGGGGATTTTGACCATCGGGGTGGGGCACAACATGGGAGCGTACCCGGTGGAGAAAATTTTGAACCGCACCGTCGGGCCGCAGGGAATTACTGAAGCGGAGGCCATGAAAATCCTGGATTTTGATATTGACCGGGTAATCCGCGACGTGCAAAACAATATTTCCGCCTATAAACGCGAATCCGAACCCCGCCAGCATGTGCTGTTAGATATGGCCTTCAATTTGGGAATCAACGGGCTGCTCAGGTTTCAATATATGCTGGCGGCGCTGGAGCGGCGGGATTACAAACGCGCCGCGGACGAGATGATCAACTCCACCTGGGCCGGCCAGGTAAAGGGAAGGGCGATCCGCCTGGCCAATATGATGCGCAACAACACTTCCTTTGAAAACAGCAGCGATAAAGTGTACGGCGGCGGTTCCAACGACGATTCTACCGGGAGACCATAGAAAACATACGTAATCAAAATCTCCAACCCGCCTGCCATCGTTCTCCCGGCCGGGCGGGTTTTTGTTTGTACCGGGGAACAGAACCGCGCGCCGGGGCATACCAGAAACATTCCCGATGAACCGGGTGCGCGCACGAAACCAGGGAGTTAAGACCATGCATCGCCTTTTTGCTCTGATGATAGCGTTTCTCGCTGTTGCCCTTTTCAGTGGATTGCTCTTCGGCCAGGCTGAAAGTAAGCTCAGCCGGAAACTTCAAATAGCTTTAGAGGAAAATTCCCCCGGGGCGGAAGTCGCCGCCTGGATTTTTTTCACAGATAAAGGATCCTCCCTTTCCCGGCACCTGACCAGAGTGGAAGCCTCCCTCACCCCCAACGCTTACCGGCGGCGGCTGCACTCCCGGGGCGCAGGGAACCTGGTGGATAAATATGATCTCTCGGTAAATGCTGCCTACCTGGGAGAAGTCGCCGCCCGGGTGCAGCGCATTCGCCATAAATCCCGCTGGCTGAACGCCGTCTCGGTGGAGGCCGGCTCTGCGGCGCTAAAAGACCTCGCCGCGTTCCCCTTTGTAGAAAAAATCGACCTGGTGTACCGGCGAACCCTGCTCCTGCCCCCCCTCGAAATGCCCGCAGAATCCGGGGGAACCGCTTCATCGAATAAAATGAACTACGCCAAACCTACCGCCCTGGATTACGGTGAATCCTACACCCAAAATAGCCAGATCAACGTCCCCCCGCTGCACGACGCCGGCTACAGCGGCCAGGGAGTCATCATCGGGATGTTGGACAGCGGGTTCAACAACCTGGGCCACGAGGCGCTCGATCACCTTCATGTTCTGGCAACCCGGGATTTTGTGAATGGCGACAGCATTGTGTCCGACCAGCCCGGCCAGATGGGCAACGACGACCACGGCACCTATACCCTTTCGACCATCGCGGGGTACCAGCCGGGGCAGTTGATCGGCCCCGCGTACGGCGCCTCCTTTTTGCTGGCGAAAACCGAAAACGTGGATTGGGAGCGCCATATCGAAGAGGATCACTGGGTGGCCGGGGCGGAGTGGGCGGACAGCTTGGGCGCGGATATTATCAGCAGCTCCGTGGGCTACCGCGACGGATTCACGAATGGCGAACCGGATTACGGACCGGAAGATATGGACGGCCAAACCAC
>CAZFVV010000082.1:0-22060 GCA_964522165.1 uncultured Calditrichaceae bacterium | reverse complement strand
ACAGAGGGATCGCAATTGTGAGTCAGTATATCAAAGTCTTAAAGTAGAACTACGGGACTCTCCTTTAAACCCTTTCCTCAGACCCCGCGATGAATCGCGGGGCTATTTTCATTTATCCCTACGGGATATTTTGCCGCAGCCAATGCCATTTGTCTCGTAGAGACAACCGAAAATAGCCCCGATATTTATACCGGGGAACAGTAAGCAATCCCTATCCTATAAAGTCCCGTAGGGACGGCTGAAAATCACCCCTCTACTCCCTGTTTCCCGCAAAAGATGTGGGTAAAGATTAGCCTTGTGAAGGAGGGGAATTTTATACACATCCCCCGGCGTTCCGGCATTGACACTGGTCAAGCTGAAGCTTGACACTCCGAATCCGCTATCGAATATCGCCCGTCACTCCAGGCCGTATTTGCGCAGCACTTCCTTATCCGCCACCACCTTCCCCTGCACCAGCACCGAGACCATGGCGTTGCAGCGGGGGCAGTAGGCTTCCGCCCGGGTGGCCACTTTTTCGCTGCCTTCTTCGACCAGGAATACTTTTTCGAAGAGATGCTCTGCATCCTGAGTACACTGCACCCGGTAAACCACTTTTTTGTGAAGGCTCATGTTTTCCCTCCAAATAGTTGCGTGAACGATTGTTTCAAACCATGATCCACAAGACTGGAAGGAAAATAAATATCGGGGTGGAGAAATACAAAGCAAAAGAATTCCGGGAAATCACGCGTAAGCGTGAAGCCGGCGGGGGGAAAGCTAACGGCGCTCTGCGCCGAGCCGTCATACGACGCGATGCAGAGCATCGCGCAGTTCGTTCCACCGGAGACCGGTGGAACGAGAATGTGCTGTGTAACATCAGTCCATATGTTTCAGCAGCGCGTCTTCCAGGGTAACGTTGTAACGCTCGCCCGGGGCCGCGTTTTCTAACTTCAGAACCCCCCGGGGGCACACCGCGGCGCAAATGCCGCAGCCCACGCAGGAGGTGCGGATGATATTCTGCCCCCGCTGGGCGTACCAGCGCACGTCGATGCCCATTTCGCAATAGGTAGAGCAATTCCCGCAGGAGATGCACTGCCCCCCGTTGGTGGTGATGCGGAAACGGGAAAAATATTTCTGGATGATGCCCAATATCGCCGCCAGCGGGCATCCGAAGCGGCACCACACCCGGCTGCCCATGAGGGGATAAAATCCCACCCCGATCACCCCGGAGAACACCGCCCCGATCAGAAAACCGTACCAACCGGCGAATGCGCCGGAAAGCGAGCCTAAAAAGCGCCCCTCCCCGGCGGAGTTGATCCACAGCAGACCCGTGGTGAGAACCACGAACACCAGCACCCCGTGAATGAGGTAGCGCTCGATTTTCCAGGCTTTCAGAGATTTATCGGAGAGATGGCGGTAGGGATCGCCTGCGGTCTCCGCCAGCCCCCCGCAGCCGCACACCCAGGAGCAGTACCAGCGCTTCCCGAAGAAGTAGGTCAATACCGGCACGGCAATGAAGGACATCGCCGCGCCCCAGAATACCATAAAAACGCCTAACCTCCCCGGCTGCGCCAGCAGCCGCTTCACGTCGTTGGGAAAGAGGTAGTTATATTTGAGGGGCCAGAAGTAGCTGAAGTAGAATTCCGGCTGATTGAGCGCCTTCAAAAACGCGGGAATGAGGTACGCGAAGCCGAGCTGAAAGAACATGACCGACAAAGTGCGAATAGTCTGGTAGCGGTTGTGGCGGTAGCGGATGAGCATCCGCACCCCCATCACCAGCACTGCCAGGGTGTAAAACGTGCCGTAGAGAAACCAGTGGTCGGCGGGCCGGCCGCTGAGCAGAGCGCTGAGCGGATCGGTCAGGCGAACCCATGGGTGCAGGGTGTGCGGAAACCAGTAAAGCAGCACGTAAAAGCCGGTCAGGATTACCGCGGTCAGCCAGGCCGGCGCTCCCCGGGAAGTCATGCTCTTGAAGAAAATGTGATTGTTGCGGATGCCCGGGGGGGTTTCTTTCATCTGCGGGAGGATGTAGATCAGCGCTCCCGCCGTCGCCAGCCCGGTGCTCAGCAGGAAATGCAGCAGCGGGCGCGAATGCCCCGCGCCGGTTAAGCTCACCGCTAACATCAGCAGCCCGGCGCCGAATATGGCCAGGCCGGCCTTTTTGATCCAGTAGAGGCGTTTTCCTCCGTGAGAAGAGTGAGGCGCTAAAAATGCCGCAGGCTGAAAAGTTTGCATGGGAGGTCCTCAATATCCTGTTTTCTGGATTCCCGCTTTCGCGCATAGGAGTAAACCTAAGCAAATTTTGCGAGAAAAAGCGGGAAAATTCCCCTCCTTCGTAAGGCGGGGAATTTTTTCCATTTGTTTCTGCATACGCGCTAAGTTTCACGCCTATCGAATCCTGTCCCCCCCCCCCGGCTTCGCAGGAACGCCTACGGCATTAATCCTGCCAAAAATTCTGATTTTACACTGCCTGGCGATGCTGCCGCAGAATCTCCGGCTCGAAGCGCGGGAAAAATTCCGGGTCGAAATTCGCTTCCCGGAGATGTTCCAGGGCGTGTTCGGGGGTGCGCTTTTCCCGGATCCAGCGTTCGCAAGTCTGCTGGCGCATGCGTATGCCGAAAAAATTCATCCCCAGCAACTCCCGGGTGGCGGTTTTATATACCAGCCGCAGGCAATGCTTGCCGTCCGGGTGCTCCCAATAAAAAGATTCCTCCCCCTCGCGCGGTTCGTTGCTGACAAACCCGTAAGTCTGGTATTCGATATCGAAAAATTTGGCGGAATTGAACCAGACGCCGCGCTGGTAGCGGGTGCGCTCCCCGCAAATCGTCTTCGCCAGCGCCTGCCCCTGCAATCTTCCGGTGTACCATAGCTGCTCGATGCGGTTGGGGCTGCCGTCTTGCGGAACGATTTCCGCACAGTCCCCCGCGGCATACACCTCCGGGACATTGGTTTCCAGGTACTCGTTCACTAACACCCCGCGATTGACTGCAACGCCGGAGTTTTTAGCCAGATCAATGTTGGGGCGCACCCCGGGCGTAAGCCCGACCAGCTGGCAGGCAATTTCTTCACCGCGGTCGGTCACCACGGCGCGCACCCGCCCATCTTCGCCGGGGAGAATTTCTTTCAATTGAGTATGCAGCCGCAAGTCAATACCGTGCTCCAGCACGTGGCGGCTGATTAGCCGGGCTTCTTCCCGGGGCAGCACGTTGTCCCAATAATTTTTTTCCCGCACCAAAAACGTCACCGGGATGTTCCGGGAGAGCAGCATTTCCGCCAGCTCGATCCCGATCAATCCCCCGCCCACAATGACGGCGCGGGAGACGCCGCGGCTGTTTTCCTCTAACAATTGCAAATCCTGGCAGGAGTACAGCCCCTGCACCCCCGGCAAATCCTGCCCCGGCCAGCCGAATTTATTGGTCTTCGAGCCGACAGCGATGACCAGTTTATCGTAGCGGAATATTTTGCCGTCTTCCAGGCGAACGATTTTATCGCCGGTATTTAGCTCCGTAACCGTTCCCCGGGCCAGCTCGATGCGGTTTTTGGCCCAGAACCAGTCTTCGTAAGGCTTGGTGTCCTCGAAGCGCAGATGCCCCATAAAGACGTACATCAGGGCGGTGCGGGAGAAGAAATAATCGGTCTCGTTGGAGATCACCGTGATCTTCATATCGCTGCGTTTGCGCACCTGGCGGGCGGTGGTAATGCCGGTAACCCCGTTACCGATAATCACTAAATGCTGCATGCGAATTTTTTCCTGTCTCGAGCGCCCGTCCCCGGCCTTCTTCGATTGCCCGATCGGGCCTTGATGGGGCGGTGAGGAGCGCTGCAAATTTTTTGCCGGGAAGATAGGATGAAGTTTTCACAAAACTATCACGATTCCGGGAATATTTGGCAAGGGGGGATTGGGGGCAGGGCGCCCAAAAAAATGCCGGACACTGCACTGGTTAGGGGAAACCGGCAGCATCCGGCAACAACTATTTCAGAAAACGGTTTCAAAGCCGGCAGGTTATTATTCAGCCATTCATTAATCGGCAAAATGATTTCATGGCAAAATAATTCGCTTTTTTAGCCAATCATTTTGCCATTCAATTATTTTGCCCTTATTCTTCTTACGCTAAGCAACCAGCCTGAATAGATACGCCGGCAGGTAAACTAAACCATGTGAAATTGAGCCTGCGCTCTTGCAATTTGGCGCCAGGGTAAAGCCTACTCCGCCTTTTCACCGGTTTCCGCTTCTTCGGATTCAACCGGGCTCAATTGTTTTTCGATTCGAATACGCTCCCGGGTTTTTTCCTGCCAGCTCAAGGTGTTCCACCATTTTTTTAAGTGGTCGATTTTTTGCTCGGAAACCACCGCATATTTGGATAACAGTTTGGAAACTTTCCGGTTCATGGCCATTCTCCTTTCTTGATTGTCTGATCGTTCAAAAAACGGGGAGAAAATACAAAAAAAACTGCTCCCCGCCAACAGATAAGAAATTTGGACAACGCTTAGCAGATCAAAAAATCCGCAAGAATCGGGTGGAGTTTGCGCCTGAAATTGTGTATCATGGAACGGAATTTAAAAGCGGAGAGACGAATATGAGCCTCATTCAAGCAGCGGATGATTATTACCGCATCGAAAAAGCGCTCCAATTTTTGGAAAATAATTTCGGGCGGCAGCCGGAGCTGAAAGAGATCGCCGACGCCGCCTGCCTCAGCGAATACCACTTCCAGCGCCTGTTCAGCCGCTGGGTGGGCATCAGTCCCAAGCGATTTCTGCAATTTTTGACCAAGGAGCACGCCAAGCAGTTGCTGCGGGAATCGCGCAATCTGTTAGATGCCACTTTCGACACCGGCCTTTCCAGCCCGGGGCGGCTTCACGACCTCTTCGTTACCTGCGAAGCGGTAACCCCCGGGGAGTTCAAAAGCCACGGCGAGGGGTTGGTGATCCGCTACGGCATTCACCCCAGCCCCTTCGGAGAGTGCCTGCTGGCAAAAACCGAACGGGGAATTTGCAACCTGATGTTTCTCACCGAAGGAACCGCCGCGGCAGTAAACTGGCTGCAACAGCAATGGGAGCGGGCAACCTTGCAGGAGGACGAGAGGGAAACGGCTTTGCTGGTTCGGCAAATTTTCGAGCCTGCTTCCAACGGAGCGCCCCTGCCCCTCCATTTGGTGCTGAAAGGAACCAACTTCCAGATCAAAGTCTGGGAGGCGTTGATCCAGATTCCCAACGGGGCGGTGGTTTCTTACGAGGACGTGGCCGGCATGGTGGGCAACCCCGGGGCGGTGCGGGCGGTGGCCAATGCGGTGGCGCATAACCCGGTCAGCTACGTCATTCCCTGCCACCGGGTGATCCGGAAAATGGGCCTCGCGCATGAATACCGCTGGGGATCGGCGCGGAAAAAGGCGATTTTGGGGTGGGAAGCGGCGAAAAAATTGAAGATTGAAAATTGAAAATTTATGATTGACGCGCGATGATTGCCAGATGAGAAAGCCTGCCATCGCTATTGAGGTTCTCTGCGTCGGCCATGCCGCTTATGACATTACTTTGCAGGCGCCCTATCACCCGGGGGCGGATGAAAAATGCTTTGCCGATAACCGGGTGGAGTGCGGGGGCGGGCCGGCTGCCAACGCCGCGGTAACCGTGGCCCGGTTGGGCGGGCGCAGCGGTTTTGCCGGTTACTTGGGCAAAGACCTGTACGGAGAGCGCCACTTCCGGGAATTAGCCGCCGAGGGCGTCAACACCGTTCTGCTGGCGAGGGGAGACTTTCCCACCCCGCTTTCGGTTATACTGGCCAAGCCCGGGGGCCAGCGCACGGTCATCAACCACAAAAATCAAACCCCGCCGCTAACCCGTGTTTCTTACCCTCCCTCTTCCTGGCAAATCGGGGCAATCCTTTTTGATGGGCACGAGCCGGACATCTCCCTGCCGCTGGCGGAGTACGCCAAATCTCGCGGCATCCCGACGCTACTCGACGCCGGCTCTGTGCATCGCGGAACCCTTATGCTCGCCCCGCGGGTGGATTTTCTGATCGCTTCCGCGAAATTTACCCGGGAGTTTACCGGAAAGGCGGATCCGGAGGCGGCGCTGCCGGAACTGGCAGCCTTAGCGCCGGCAGCAATCATTACCCTGGGAGAGCGGGGATTGTTGTGGAAACGGGGAGAAAAGAGCGGGAGCTACCCGGCGTTCGCGGTGAAAGCCATCGACACCACCGGCGCGGGCGATGCTTTTCACGGGGCGTTTGCCCTGGGAGTGGCCCGGAAATTCAGCTTTCCGAAGCTGCTTCAATTTGCCAGCGCGGCCGCGGCGCTCACCTGTACAAAATTAGGCGCCCGGAACGGAATTCCGGGCGCGAAAGAGGTAGCGCAGTTTTTGGAAAAGCTTGAAGGACCAGACCTCAAAGGTTTTGGGAACCCTTGAGGTCTGGGCGGGGATATTAGCGGGTTCCCAAATTATCCGGCAGCTCGATGGCCTGCATGGGGAGAATCGCCGAATAGAGGATCACGCTGTTTTTATCGAACAATTTGATGTCCATTTGCGGCGTGGGACCGGCGGCGCCGTCAATCTCCAGGGCCATGATTCCTTCGACGTTATGCCGGGCGCACTGCTGCGGGATCTGGCTCATATTGAACGAATCCACCGGCTTCACATATATTTTGTAGTCGCGGAAAATTTTCGCCAGGTGCCCCAGGAAACGGTCCGCCCGGTAAGGCTCCTGAGTTTTCACAAACACCCCCAGGGTTTTGAAAGCATTGGAGCGCATCTCGATCGCCGCCTCGATCTCCCACTGGTATTTGATCAGTTTGCGATTGGCGAGCCGCCCGAAGGTAATGGGATCGTACACCTCTTCCTTGAAGAACTGGTTATCATTGTAAACGTACCCGATGTAAGGATAGTTGTCGATCACAAATTCTACCTTGATCCACTGGTTTCCGCCTTCCGGGTGGGAAAGCTTACGCAGGTAAGCGCCCTCCTCGGCCTTGGCGATAATATTGTTGGTGGCCGTGCTGGGGCTGGTGCGGATGTTTAGTATCGGAACCACCACCCTCAAATAGGTTTCTTGAGTATTTGCATTCAACTCGGTTTGAATGGAAACAAGTTTTGAAGAGCTTTCCTGGAGTTGCGTCTCCATTTGCCCTATTTTGAAGCCGGTTGCCTCCAGTTCGGTTTTCAACTTGACGATTTCGGAATCCGCCTGAACAATGCGCTCTTCAAGAGAGGTGATCCGTTTGGGGTTTAAAGCGCAGCCGGTCAACAAAATCAGCAAGGTTACGCCAATGAAATTGGCCGCGCGCGCCATCGTTACATTGAATGCCATTTTGAACATTCCTCCTGAATTCGGTTTGTAGATTAAATCGAAACGATGGGTCAATCGAATCTCATTTCCCCGACCCATTCGACCCTTCGAAGTCTAAAGTTGATGAAGGAAAAGGGCTTTGGAGATCCCTTTTTGAAGAGTTGTAAATGACCTGAGTATTATCACACCGCCAGTACTCTTTCCAACAGCCCGTTCCGCTCGGGTGAACTTGTTCAACCAGGTATCCTGACAGGTGACGCTTAAATTGCGTTAAACCCTCCGAAAAATTTTGTTTCCAATCACAGAAGTTGGAAGTAAAAGTTTGGTATTCCCCGCAGCCAGGCGTACATTTGCCGAAAAAACGGATGCGATGAGAAGCTGTTCGAGAATTCTATTGATCGTCGTTTTTACGATACTGTTGACGGGCGTATCATCCCCCAGGAAAAGCGCGCCTGTTTACGGGTATAAAGTCGTCAATATCTATCCTCACGACCCGGAAGCATTCACCCAGGGACTGGTTTACGCGGATGGGGTTTTGTACGAGGGAACCGGCCTGGAAGGAAAATCCAGCCTGCGAAAAGTGGCCTTGAAAACCGGCACAGTGCTGCAATTGCACGAGCTGCCCAATGCATATTTTGGCGAAGGAATCGCCGTTTGGGGGGATAAAATTATCCAGCTCACCTGGGAGACCAATGTCGGTTTTTATTATGACCGTCAGAGTTTTACACTCATCGATCAGTTCTACTATTCCACCCAGGGTTGGGGGCTAACCCACGACGGGGAACGCCTGATTATGAGCGACGGCAGCGCAACCCTGTATTTTCTCGATCCGGGCAATTTCATGGAAATCAGCCGGGTGGAAGTTACCGATGAGAGCGGGCCGGTAGAAAAGCTCAATGAACTGGAATACGTGCGCGGCGAGATATTTGCCAACGTCTGGCCCACCGAGCGCATCGCGCGGATTTCACCGCAAACCGGGAAAGTTTTGGGATGGATCGACTTGGCCGGGCTGTTGGGGCATTATAAAAATAACCGCGAAGTGGACGTGCTGAACGGCATCGCCTACGATGCGGAAAATGACCGCCTGTTCGTCACCGGCAAATTCTGGCCGAAGCTGTTTGAGATCAAGTTGATTCTCAAAGATCAAGGATTAAGGATGATGGATGAAGGATGAAAGGAGAGATGATGGCGCAAGAGACGATTTTTAGCAAGATTATTCGTGAGGAAATTCCTTCCGACGTGGTTTACCAGGATGACCGGGTGACCGCGTTCCGGGATATTCATCCCCTCGCGCCGGTGCACATCCTGATCGTGCCGAACAAGCCGATCCCCACGGTTAACGACGCTGCAGCAGAAGACGAGCAAATTTTGGGGCGCCTGTTCACCGTTGCGGCTAAAATCGCCCGGCAGGAGGGCATCGCCAAAAACGGTTACCGCCTGATTGTAAATTGCGGCGAGCACGGGGGGCAGGAAGTCCAACACCTGCACCTGCACCTGCTCGGCGGGCGGCCATTAGGCGCGATGCTGGTGAAGAAATGAGTTTCGGGTGTTTTAGTGTTATGGCTGGACGACATCATAGCCCCAAAACACTATAACACTTAATGCGAATTACCAGTTGAAGAATTATGGATTAGCTTCCGAAGTTCCCCCCGGGGGCATTTACGCCGAAGGCGTAATACATCACAGCCCAGGGTAAGCGAGGACGTCGCACCACCCTGGGCCTAAATTATACCAACCAACCGCACCCTGAAGGGGTGCAACAAAACCATAGGGAATTGTGCAACCCTTTCAGGGTTGATTGGATATGGATATTTTATAACCCAGGGCGGCGCGCCGATGGCGCTTACCCTGGGCTGTGTTGTTTAACCGCTTCGCGGTATTATTTGCAGAATGCAATAGCCCTGCTCCTGGCAGGGAATTGGAGCCGTCGCTACTTGATACTCGCCAAAATTGGCAGAGACCACGTGATAAGACAGCATAAACCTCTAAAACCTTAGTGAAACTTCCTGCCTTGGCATCTTTGTGGCAAATTTTCTTCACTGTCATCTTCAACTGGTAATTGGCATTATTACACTATAACACTATAGCACCCACACACTATAACCTCATTTCAACAACTCACTCACCGAGAGTTTCCGGTTGATGTTATGGATCACCCGGGCAAAGAGCGGGGCCACGCTCACCTCTTTGTACCAGGGAGTGGATTCCACAAATTCCTTCCCGTGAAATACCGCGTCGGTGCCGATGATCAGGTCCAGCAATCCCTCCTGGTAAGCTTTGGCAATCTTGTCCTTGCAATTGCCGGTAAAGAACGGCAAACTGGCAATCACGGTAACCTTTCTGGCGCCCTTTTCCCTCAACAACCGCGCGGCATTGACCAGCGTGCCCCCGGTGGCAATAATGTCATCTACCAAAAGAACTTCCTTCTCCCGCACGTCCCCCACCAGGCGCATGCTCTCGATTTTGCCGATTTTGGAATAATCCCGCGCTTTATCCACAATCACCAGGTCAGTGCCTAACTTCTTGGAATAGTGGCGGGCGCGGTCGGCGCTGCCCACGTCCGGGCTGGTTACCGCCATGTGGGTGGGGTCGATGCGCACGACCTGCTGTAAATACTGGATGATCTCCCCGGAAGCGTGCAAATCTTCCAGCTTGGCGATATTGAAAAACCCCTGGATCGCCTCCGCGTGAATGTCCAGGGTAATCACCCGCTGCGCCCCGGCCATCTCCAGCATTCCGGCAATCAGCTTGGCGCTGATCGCTTCCCGGGTTTTGCGGCGTTCCTGCCGGGAATAAGGAAACTGCGGCAAAACGATGGTAATATGATCGGCGTCTGATTGGTAGCCGGCGTGAATGGCGGTCATCGCGGCCATCAAATTATCGTTGATGGTGGCCGGGGAGAGAGGATCGTCGATAGCCTGCACGACGTACAGGTCATCCCCGCGCACGTTCTCCTCGATCACTACTTTCACTTCCCCGTTGGGAAAGCGCACTTCGGTAGTATGTTTCAAGCGGTGAGTTTCGCGCCCTTCTAATTTGTTCAGCTCGCTCACGATCCGCTCGGCAAAAGCCCGTCCGGAATCGCAGGCGATAATCGACAGCGCTCCCCGGGTATCGTTGGCTTCACTCATATCTCTTCCCCTCGAAATAAATGGATAGTATTTCGCTTAAGCGTTGTTGGATCGCCGGGTTCCCGGCAATTAAGAATCCGGATTCCAGGTAGGTCTGCCCTCCCCAGAAATCACTTACCATCCCTCCGGCCTCCTGAACGATCAGGCTTCCCGCGGCCATGTCCCAGGGTTTCAGCCCCAATTCCCAAAATGCGTCGAAGCGCCCGCAGGCGGCGTAGCATAAATCCAGCGCCGCGGAGCCGAGCCGCCGCACCCCGGCGCAGTGATAAAAAATATCCGAAAACGAACGCATGAATTGGGGAAGATGGCGTTTGGAAAGGTGCGGAAAACCGGTGGCCAGGAAGGCGCGGCTAAAATCTTTGTTGGCGTTGACCCGAATGGGAACGCCGTTCAACTGCGCCCCCCCTCCCCTGACGGCGCTGAACGTCTCATCCCGCAGCGGGTCGAAAACCACCCCGGCGATCATCTCGTCGCCCCGTTTCAGGGCGATGGAGACGCAGAAGACCGGAACATTGTGCACAAAATTGCTGGTTCCGTCCAGCGGGTCGATGATCCAGCGGAACTCGCCGCCGCCGGAAGCCCCGCCTTCTTCGGCGAGGATGCCATGGCCGGGGAATCCGGATAAGATGTGTTCGATGATGATCTTTTCGGAGGTCCTATCGACTTCGGTGACGAAGTCGTTTCGTTGCTTCTCGTCAATTGCCTCCGCAGCTAATTTGCCCCGGTTGTCCAGCAGGTATAAACCCGCTTTCCGAGCCGCTTCTAAGGCGGTGTTCAGGATGTCCCGGGCGTCCGGTGGCATAGGTGAGGGTTTCCGCTTAATTTTTTCGTTTCGGAAACGGGAATTAGTGCGACCCATCCATATTGATCTTCCCGAATTCCTTCAATTTGCTGATGACGATATCTTGAATCTCCGCCAGCCGTTCCGGGGTTCGCGCCTCGAAGCGCAGCACGATGACCGGCTGGGTATTGGAAGCGCGCACCAGGCCCCAACCGTCCCCAAACTGGATGCGCACGCCATCCACGTCAATAACTTCGTAATTCTTTTTGAAATATCCTATAGCCTCTTTGACAATGCGAAATTTATCCGCGTCGCTCACGCACTCGGCGCGGATTTCCGGGGTGGAATGATACTCGGGAACGCCTTCCAACAACTCGCTGACCTTTTTAGTGCCCCGGGAGACGATCTCTAATAGCCGCGCAGAAACGTAAACCGCGTCGTCGAACCCGTAGAAATTATCTTTGATGAAAATGTGCCCGCTCATTTCCCCTCCCACCGGGGCCCCGGTCTCTTTCATCTTCTTTTTCAAGAGGGAGTGGCCGGTTTTCCACATCAGCGGCTTGCCGCCGATGGCGGAAATGGCCTCCGGCAGCGCCTGGGAGCACTTCACGTCGAATACTACCTCGCCGCCGGGATAGTCCGGCAAAATCGCCCGGGCGAAAATCAGCACCAGCCGGTCGCCGAAAATCACGTTGCCGTTCTCGTCCACCACCCCGATGCGGTCGGCGTCGCCATCGTAACCGATGCCTAACTCCGCCCCGGTCTCTTTCACTTTTTGGATCAGGTCTTGAATATATTTCAGCACCGTGGGATCGGGATGGTGATTGGGAAAGCGCCCGTCCGGCTCGCAAAAGAGCATGGTGGCGTCCGCGCCGAGTTGTTTGAACAGCTTCCCGGCCACCAGCGAGCCTGCGCCGTTGCCGCAGTCCACCACCACCTTCACCGGGCGCTCCAGGTTGATGCGGTTGTTGATATCGGAAAGATAATAGGGAATGATGTTATATTCATCCACCGTCCCCTTGCCGGAGACGAATTTCCCCGATTCGATGATCTTGCGAATCTCCTGGATCATCTCCCCGTACACCGGATCGGTTCCCAGGGAAATCTTGAACCCGTTGAACTCCGGGGGATTGTGGCTGCCGGTAATCATTACCCCCCCCTGAACGTCCAGTTTATAGAGAGAAAAATATTGCACCCCGGTGGGCACCCGGCCAATGTCGATCACGTTGACGCCGGTAGAGGTGATTCCCTTTAACAAAATTTTTTTCAGTCTTTCGGTGTGCAGGCGTACGTCCCCGCCTACGCTGATTGCTTCCACGCCGTGTTGCGCGAAGTAAGCGCCGAAGCCTTTGCCCAGCAATTCCACCACTTCCTCGGTCAAATCCACGTCAACAACGCCGCGGATGTCGTACTCACGAAAAATGAAGGGGTTCACAGTACCCATCAATAACGTCTCCTCTGGTTAATAGGTTTTATTGTCGCAAATCCTTTTCGATCTCCCCGGGAAAGTTCTTTTATCTAACCTCATTCCGCCAGGAGTAGGCAAATTTAGGGCAGGAAGGTTCAATAAGCAAGGTGCGCGGCACTTTTTGGCAACGCTCGTGATGTATTAGCCCCGGCTTGCCGGACAACAGGCAAGAAAAAGCAAAAAATGTCATATTTAGGGTTGCAAATTTAGTGATTTTGTCTTAATATTTTTTTCCCGACCGGGGCTAAATTCCCGGTAAGAAATCCGTTACAAGCTGCATAATGCCATGACCGCTCCTCTCTCTTGCACATCCCGGGCAAGCAACGGGGTGTGCGCCTTCCCTGGAAGTAACGGTACGCCTTTCATGATTTAGCGTGCGAAATGATAAACTTGACAATGTCGATGTCGCATCTAACCGCCTGGCTGCGCAACAAATCCGGCGGCGATCGCTCCACAGGAACTTATTCCCAAAAGGGATGATCCAATCCCTTTAAATGTCTCACTTAACTTGATGAGGTAAATAATGCAAGAATTTCGAACCACCAGATCCTTCCGCCGGCTCGCTATCGCCGGGCTATGGCTGCTCATCGGCCTGGCTGCCGGGTTGCTCGCTCAACCGGCGGAAATTCCTTTTCACATGGAGTCTTACTATCTCCATTCCGGGACGCACAACGGCCCTGCCGCGCCCCCGGAGCAAACCTACCTGGCATTCAGCGAGGTACTAAAACTGAACGGCGCGCCGTGGCTGCGGCTCTATTTTTCCGACGCCGAACTTGGCAACCGCAGCTACCTGATCATTACCTCCCTGCAGGACGGAGCCTGGCAACGCCTGAACGCCGCCACGCTGACGCAGTGGGAAAACAGCAGCGCCTATTTCAACGGCGACGCGGTGAGAATCGACCTCTACGCCGCCCGGAATGACCGCGACCTTTTTATCCACATTGATGAAGTGATGGCCGGGGAATGGGCTTCCAGCAGCCCCATCGAAAGCCAGTGCGGGCCTACCGACGACCGCATCCCCTCCGACGATCCCCGCGCCGGGCGGCTGATGAGCATCGGCTGCACCGGCTGGATCATCACCAACGGCGCGTTAGTGACCGCCGGGCATTGCTTGGGCGGAACGGTGATGCAATTCAACGTTCCCATGTCCCTGCCTAACGGAACGGTGCAGCACCCCGGCCCGGAGGATCAGTACCCCGTCGATCCGGCCAGCAAATTAGGATACGGGAGCGGGGTCGGAAATGACTGGGGCGTGTTCCAGGTGTTCCCGAACTCTAACACCGGCTTGCATCCTATCGTCGCCCAGGGAGATGCGTTTACCATAGTGCAGGACTATGACCCGGACAGCATTCGCATTACCGGTTATGGGGTGGATTCCAGCCCCCAATCTTATAATCAGATCCAGCAAACCCACGTGGGTCCCAATGCCGGTTCTTCCGGCACCACCATGCGCTACGTAACCGACACCGAGGGCGGCAACTCCGGCAGCCCCATTATCGACGAGGCCACCAATCGCGCCGTCGGCGTTCACACCCATGGCGGCTGCACCACCAGCGGGGGCAATAATAACGGCACCAGCGCCTTCCATCCCGATTTCTGGACGGCGCTCATAAATTCCGGGCTGCTGGTTCCGCTTCCGCCCGAAGATTTCACCGCCTACAGCGATTACACCATTCCCACCTCCATGTTATTAACCTGGATCGACCCTACCCAATTTATCATCGGAGATACCCTGCTGGCGGAAGATTTTACCATCCAGATCGAGCGCGACGGCGTTTTGGTCGATTCCGTGGATGGCGGCACCGGCCAATATTTAGACCAGGGGTTGAATGACGGGCAGGAATATTTCTATGAAATCTACGCCCGGTTGAACGATACCCATTTGCCCAGCACCAGAGTGCAGTTCTCCTGGATTGCCGGCGGTTCCCCGGTGCCTCAATCGCCTTCTAATTTTTCTGCCGCCGGGAACCAGCAGCAGGTGACCCTCACCTGGATCAACCCCGTCCGCAATGTCGATGGCACCCCGATGGACGATCTGGGGGGCATTAACTTATATCAGAACGGGGAATTGGTAGAAACGTTCACCCGCGCCCCTGCGGATAGCGGCAAAGCGGATACCGCGGTTTTCTCGCCCGCTGCAACGGGATATTACGAATGGCACATTACCGCCGTTGATAACGAAGATCCGCTAAACGAGAGCGAGCCGACCCTGCCCGTGGGAACGCCCTTGAGCATCCCGATTGGGGATGAATTCAGCGCCGCGGGTGCGCCCAATCCCGGTCTGTGGCTCAACTCCACCGCAGAGGTCAATAACCGGGCGGAAAATCCCCCCAGCGCCCCCTATGCGTTGAACCTGAACGGTTCACCGGATGGAGAAGACGTGGTGGATCTGAAAGGATTGGATTTGACCGGTTTGGAGGGCAGCGGGGTCACCCTGGCGTATTCTTACCAGCCCCAGGGCAAGGGAAACGCCCCGGAGCCGGAAGACAGCCTGCGAGTCTATTTCAAAAACAGCCAGGAAGAGTGGATTTTGGTGCGCTCTTACCCCGGCAGTCCCAATCAGCCGTTTGCTCAAGAATCCATTGAAATCGAATCCGTTCCTTCCGGCGGGGGCAGCTTCTTCCACGGGCAGTTCCAGGTTCGTTTCCGCTCCACCGGCGGGGCGGGACCCTTCCCCAACGATGACTGGTTCATCGACGACGTGTCCATCACCACCCCGGTGGGAATCGAAGCGCCCGCATTTGTGCCCGTGGAATACGCAGTGATGCAGAATTATCCCAATCCCTTCAATCCCGGTACCACGATTGTGTACCAACTGCCGCAGCGCAGCGAGGTAAAATTGGCGATTTATAACACCCTGGGGCAAAAGGTGCGTACCCTGCTGGATCAACCGGCGGAGGCGGGAACCCATGCGGTGGAGTGGAACGGGCGCAACGACGCTGGCCAGCCGGTCGCCAGCGGAATTTACGTGTACCGCTTCGAGGCCGGGGATTACCAGAAGGTGCAAAAAATGATTTTGCTGAAATAACCGTTTGGCATGGAAGAATTGATGGTCGTTGAAGGATTACCGGGTTATTCTACCATCCCCCCGGCCTGACCGCTACCTCTGTAGCTGGCCCCCCTTCAAAGGGCGGATGCGGAAGAATCCCCTTTTGAAGGGGGATACAGGGGGAGGTAAAAAAGCCTGCCCCCACAACGTCGGTAGTCCGATAATTTCAAAGATTATCAATTCGCCTTTATAACATTTTTGTGAAACCCAATCAAGGAGACCTCTGATGAGAACTTCAGTACGAATGATCCTGGCCGTATTCGCGCTGGGTATTCTGTGGCAAACCGCTTCCTCAGGAGCGCAAACCTTGCAACCCAAAATCGACCCGCACTTGCAAACGGTGCTAAACGCCGCGCAGGATGAAGAGCTGATCCCGGTTTATATCATGCTTGGCGAGCGCCTCTCCCTGGAGCATTTGCAATCAATGACCCGCGGTTTGAACAAGCAGGATCGCCGTAAAGAAGCGGTGCGCATTCTCAAGGAATATGCAGCGACAAGCCAAAAGAATGTTCGCATTTACCTGGAACAAAGTCGTACCCACGGATTGGTAAAAGATGTCAAAATTATTTGGGCTATCAATGTGATAGCATTCAAGGGATATCCCGGGGTTATTTACAACCTTGCTGAAAATTATCGGGAGATTGAAAAACTGTTCTATGATGCGGAGATACCCATCGAGCAACTTCTTGATGATAATGGCATCGCTGCATATAATGCTAAGCATGGCATCATTCTCGCACCCACATTTTCTCCTCAGCCTGGTTTAACGCTCATTAACGCCCCCCAGGTATGGGCGGAAGGCGACAGCGGGCATGGCGTCATCGTTGCTAATATTGATACCGGAACGGACTGGAAACACCCGGATCTATCCCATAACATTTGGAATAATCTTGGTGAGGATGCCAATGGTAACGGCCGCACCATGATGCCGAGCGGTTCCACCTGGATTTTTGATCCCGGTGATGTCAATGGGATTGATGATGATGGAAATGGGAAAATAGATGATTTTATTGGCTGGGATTTTGATAACAATGAAAACAATCCTGATGACGGCGACACGCATGGAACAGCCACATCCGGAATCGTCGCAGGAGATGGAAGCAATGGAACTGAAACCGGCGTTGCTCCCCGTGCAAAAATAATGATTTTGAAGAACAGCGGCGGAGGCGAGACTGGATATTGGCAGGCACAGCAGTATGCCATCGAAAATGGGGCGGATATTGTCACCAGTTCTTTAAGTTATAAATGGTATTTTTCTCCTCAACCGAACTATCCCATGTTCCGGCAGATGAATGACATGGAATTGGCCGCGGGTGTATTGCATACCAATTCTACCAGTAATGATGGCAATTCTACCGGAATACCGTTTAATATTTCTGCACCCGGTAACTCTCCGGGACCCTGGATCCACCCGGATCAAACTCTGGTGGGTGGCATCAGTTCGGTGGTCGGTTCCGCAAATGTAGTCGCTTCTACTGACGTCATCGCCTCAAGCTCGCCGTGGGGCCCCGCAGCATGGGAAGATTTCCAGCTCAACCATCCTTCCTACCCATATCCCATGCCCCTGGCATACCAGGATTATCCTTATGAAACCCTACCCGGTTCGATTGGATTGATAAAACCGGATGTGGCCGCTCCCGGTAATGGCACCACATCTACTGCGCCGGGTGGAGGATATCAATCATTCAGCGGAACCTCCGGTGCAACGCCCCACCTGGCGGGAGTTGCCGCATTAATGCTTTCCATCAATCCGGATTTGGAGCCGGAAGACCTGAGCCGGATTATGCAAACCACCGCGGTGGAAAAAGGCGAGCCGGGTAAAGATAATCGCTACGGGGCCGGGCGGGTGGACGCTTACGCCGCCTACCTGCAAGCCCTCGCGGAAGCCGGCTCCCCTGCAGCGCCCGCCGCCTTGACGGCTTACAGCGATTACACCACCCCCACCTCGATGTTATTGGAGTGGGAGAACCCGACCTATTTACTGAACGGCGATACCCTGCTGCCGGGCGATTTTTCCGTTGTGATCATCCGCAACGGGGAAAAAACCGATTCCGTCTCCGGTTTGTTCAATACCTATACTGACGAGGGGTTGAACGACGGGCAGGAGTACACTTACGAAATTTACGCCAAAGTGGACAGCAGCGGGCGCAGCAGCGGCTCGATCAGCGCCTCCTGGATTGCCGGCGGTTCGCCCATTCCCAACCCGGCAACGAGCTTCAGCGTCAGCGGGAGCCTGAACCAGGTCACCCTGTATTGGCACAGCCCTTCCGAGAACCTTGACGGAACCCCCATGGACGATTACGCCGGGGTGAACGTCTATCGCAACGGAACCCTGGTAACCACTTTTGCCCGCACCTCCGCAGACACCGGTATGACAGATTCGGACAGTTACACCGTTGATCCGCCGGGATATTACGACTGGCATATTACCGTGGTGGATAACGAGAATCCAGCCAACGAGAGCGAACCGACCATTGCCCTGGGAACCCCGCTGAATATCCCCATTTCCGATGAATTCACCGCCATGGGCGCGCCCAACCCGGGTCTCTGGGTCAATAGCGGCGCAGAGGTGAACAACCGCTCGGATAATCCCCCCAGCGCTCCTTACGCGCTCAATTTGAACGGCTCGCCCGATGGAGAAGACATTGTTGAGCTCAAACCGCTGGATTTGACCGGCATGGAAAGCAGCGGCATTTTCCTCTCTTATTATTATCAGCCCCAGGGCAGCGGCAATGCTCCGGAGCCGGAAGACAGCCTGCGAATCTATTTCAAGAACGATCTGGATGAATGGGTGCCGGTCAAATCCTATCCCGGTTCCCCCAAACTGCCTTTTGCGCAGGAGACCATCGAAATCGCCTCCGCGCCGGCCGGCAGCGGCAGCTACTTCCACGGGCAGTTTCAGGTGCGTTTCCGTTCCACCGGCGGGGCGGGGCCCTTCCCCAACGATGACTGGTTTATCGACGACATCATCCTCGACACCCCGGTGGGTATCGAAGCGGACGCGCCGGTTCCCCTCACTTTTGCGGTCAGCCGGAATTACCCCAATCCCTTCAACCCCTCCACGACCATCGAATATCAGCTTCCGCAGCAGCGCGAAGTAGAGTTGATCGTGTATAACACCCTGGGGCAGAAAGTGCGCACCTTGCTCCGCCAATCCGCGCCGGCCGGCTACCACAAAGTGATATGGGACGGGCGCAACGACAGCGGTCAGCCGGTAGCCAGCGGAATCTATCTCTACCGCTTCAGCGCCGGGGATTATCGCATGATCCGCAAAATGGTTTTATTGAGGTGAGCAATGAATCATGAAAGAGTTTATTCTGAGCTTGCCGAAGGGTGATGCGTGAGGGCTAAACCTTGCGGATCACGTTTCACCAATGCCTCCCATTCCCTTTTTCTCAGAAGAATACTTCGATAGAGACATTCTACTTTCTCAAAAAGTGGAATGTCTCTAGCTCAGCAATTACGCAGAGAATCTTTTACGCTTTGTCTTGTGCAATTTGCGCCGCGCCCCCTCCGCCTTTTATCTCCTACCCTCTACCCTTCATCCTCCTATCCTTCCTCCTTTATCCTTATATAAGCAAAAAACTTTTTCATCTCTTTCCTTTAATTGATGATGGTTCGTAAATTAACCCGAACATAAAAGGGCGATTCAATGCAGCATCCTACCCCTCAGTTACCAACCTTAATCCGGAGGAATGATGAAACCTGTACGTTACCTTTTAACCGTTGCGATTTTGCTGATCGCAACATCAACCTCTTTTGCCGCAGACCCGCCCACGACCTTCGACCTGCGCGACGTGGGAGGCAATAACTACGTTACCTCGGTTAAAAACCAGCAGGGAGGCACCTGCTGGACGCACGGGGTCATGGCAGCGATGGAGAGCAACCTGCTGATGACCGGGGCCTGGGCGGCCGCCGGGGAAATCGGCGAGCCGAACCTTGCGGAATACCACCTGGACTGGTGGAACGGATTCAACACCTTTAACAATGACGACGATCCCGGCGGGGTCGGGTTAACCGTGCACCAGGGAGGCGATTATCGCGTGGCCACGGCCTATCTTTCCCGGGGAGAGGGAGCGGTGCGCGACATCGACGGGCAGTCCTACAACAGCCCGCCGGCGCGCTTCAACCCCGGTTACCATTACTATTACCCCCGCGACGTCGAATGGTTTATGGTCGGCCCGAACCTGGGCAACATCAATACCATCAAAAACATGGTGATGGCCGAAGGCGCCGTGGGCACCTGCATGTGCTACAACGCTTCATTCATCAGCAACTACATCCATTACCAGCCCCCCGCCAGCACCCTCGATCCCAACCACGCCATCGCCATTGTCGGATGGGACGATAACAAAGTCACCCAGGCCCCGCAGCCCGGCGCGTGGCTGTGCAAGAACAGTTGGGGAAGCAGTTGGGGCCTCAACGGCTATTTCTGGATTTCCTACTACGATAAGCATTGCGGCAATCACCCGGAAATGGGGGCCATCACCTTCCGCGGCGTCGAGCCGCTGGCTTTTGACCGCATTTATTACCATGATTATCACGGCTGGCGGGCTACCAAAACCAATACTACCGAGGCATTCAACGCCTTCACGGCGGAGGGCGATGAATGGGTGATCAGCGTCAGCTTTTTTACCGCGGCAGACAACGTGGATTATTCCATCAAAATTTATGACCGCTTCGAGAACAATGAATTGTTGGATGAACTGGCCGCGGAAGACGGCGCTATCGCTTACACCGGGTTCCACACCGTCAATTTGAATACCCCGGTTTCTTTGACCACCGGGGATGATTTCTATGTGTACCTGTTTCTCTCCGCCGGGGGGCAACCCTATGACCGCACCTCCGAAGTGCCGGTGCTGTTAGGCGCAACCGCCCAGAGCACCATCGTAAATTCTGCTGCGAATCCCGGGGAGAGCTACTATCGAGAAGGCGCAGCCTGGATGGATTTCTATTACTATAATGATCCGCCCTGGCCGGCGGGCACTGCGAATTTCTGCATCAAAGCGCTGGCGGTGGAAGATGACCCCACCCATACCGGCAACGTTGATACGAATATGCCTGCGGATTACGCCCTGTATCAAAACTATCCGAATCCCTTCAATCCCTCCACGACCATCGAGTACCGCCTGCCGGAAGCCGGTTACGTGCAGATCGAAGTTTATGATATGTCCGGCCGGATAGTGCGCAGCCTGGTGAACGGCAATGTTCAGGCCGGTCTGCACTCCGTGGCCTGGGATGGTTCTAACGATCGCGGCGACCGGGTAGCCAGCGGCGTCTATGCGTACCGGTTCACTGCCGGGAATTATCACGCCGTGCGGAAGATGGTGTTGTTAAGATGAGTGTGACCGGGCGGCGATTCGAGGTGATTTGTCAAGAAGTCCGATGGCAAAGCCTCAACCGGACGCTCCTGGTGTTCGCTACCGTGCACTTTTTTAAAGCGAAGCAATTTTGTCGAATTTGTCATGCCCAGTCTGCCCCCACGGGGAATACTTTAATCGGGCATCCAAGATAGTTCGGCAAGGTGGATTCCCGCTAAAGCTTGTCCCCGCATGTATTAAGCGGGGAACATGCGGGAATGACACTCTTTGAACAGAAAAATCAAAAAGTGCACGGTAGTGAATCCTGGTGTAAAGATTTGTTAGCCCAAACGCAAAAAGCCGGAATTGCTTCCGGCTTTTTGGTTGTACCAATCATGGGATCTATGCCCAAAGAGCCGATTGATCAAGCGGGCAGCTCTACCACAATATTCATGTTTTTTGTTTCACTTGTTTTGTGAAATAAAAACATGTAATTTTAGCCGTAACAATGGTCTAAAAGGTTTCGAAATTTCGAAATCTGGTTGGTTTCGAAATTTGAAATTTTCCTCTCCAGGTTCGTCAACACTGATTTCTATATACAGGTAGCCCTGCTGAATCATAGACGAGGCCGGTTCTATGATCGGAAAGGTGATTTCTCATTACCGGATTGTGCGCAAGCTCGGCGAAGGCGGGATGGGGGTTGTCTATCAAGGCATCGACACCTTATTGTTGCGCCCGGTGGCGATCAAATTCCTGCCCCAGCACCTGGTTGCCGAAAAAACCGTTCGCCTGCGATTTCTCCAGGAAGCGCGGGCGGTCTCTGCTTTGAATCATCCCAACATCTGCATCGTTCACGAACTCGCCCGGGAAAATGATCTCAATTTTATGGTCATGGAGTTAGTTGAAGGGCAAACCTTGCGACAGGTGCTGCATGCGCGAGGCGCCCTGCCGGAAGAGGAAGTGATGGCACTCGCCATTCAAATTTGCGATGCGCTGGCCGCTGCCCATGCCCGCGGCATCATTCACCGCGACATCAAACCGGATAATATTATGGTAACGGATTCCGGGCAGGTGAA
>CAZFVV010000081.1:0-22107 GCA_964522165.1 uncultured Calditrichaceae bacterium | reverse complement strand
ATATTTTAACTCTCTTTCCCGGTATTAGGTTAACGGGAATGCGGCCAACCGGGATTGTCGATCCTGGAGTGTTGGAGTGATGGATTGCTGGAGTAATAAAATTCCCCAATACTCCATTACTCCATCAATCCATCAATCCATTTTTTTCCCGGCCTTCCGGGATGGAAAAAACTCAGGATCTGACAATGACCACCTTTTCACCGGGTTTGAGTTGAATAACCCGCCTCTGCTGGGAAGCGCCAGCGGCTTTTCCGGGCGGCCTCACCCCGTTTTTGACCATGGCCTTGCGCACCGCATTTCTGGCTACTTCGTGAGCCACCAGGGGATGATCGAAATTATCCGGCAGGGTGTCGGCGCCTTCCCGGTAGGCGTCGCGGGCGATGCGGGCGACCCGCCGCATGGCCCTTCTCCTTCTTCCGCCCCGGCGGATTTCTCCTTCTTCCCCGCCTTCATCGCCGCCGCTTAGCGCATCGATTGCGGTGGTGGCGACCGTTCCGGCCACGGGGCCTAACGCCGTGCCCACCGCGGCCTTGGCCAGGTTTCCCAGCGCTCCTTTGATATTGCCCCGCACCAGGCTGGTGCCGGCTTTGATGAGGGAGCCGATGGGGGTTTTGCCGGCCACCTTGCCAACGATTTTGGCCCCGGTGCTGAGAATCTTTTTGAACAGCCCTTTGCGTTTCCCGCGCTTTTTCTTGCGCTGCAGCCGTTTGACCATGAACTCGTTTTCCATGGCCTCCAGGGCGTTATCCAGTTCCATTTCCAGTTCGTATTCGCTCTCGAAGGATTGGGCGGAAAGCTCGTGCAGGCGGTTGGCAAAGTTTTCGGTAACGGCCTCATTCTCAAGAGTATTCAGTTCGTCGTCCAGCTCGAACTCATCCTCCCCGAATTCCTCGTCATCTTCGTAATCATATTCGTACTCGAATTCGTCGTTGTCTTCAAAATCATCCGATTCAAATTCCTCGTCGTCTAACTCGAACTCCAGCTCTTGATCGAGCGGGGCAATTTCACCGGCTTTCAGCAATGCCAGAAACATGTTCCTCAGTTTCTGCGCTTCTTGCTCATTCTCAAGGGTGTATCCATCATCTTTTAAGACGCTTCCATATATAGGGGGAGCCGAACGGAATGCCCGAAAGGTCAAATATGGCATCTGGCCAATCTCCAGTTTCATATAGCCATAGCGACTCGCATTTGTCGATTCTCCCCAAACTATTGTTCCGCTGGAGTTCCCTTTTAAGCGATGGATATCTTTGACGTCATAGACATAGTGAATGTCTAATTGCCTGGCGGATACTGTTAGTCTTTTCCTCCTGAAGTCGTAATCAAAGGTGATTTCCACCGGGGTATTTTGAAGCGGTTTCCGGGTGAGTCCCGAATCTTTGATATAGTGCACTTTCGCCAGTATCTTTTCATAAACATTGTTCGGGCTGCCGGATTCGTATTCTTCTCCCATATAAAGCTCCAACTCCCTCTCCAATCCGGACAGCATATAATTGGGTGTTGCCATTTTGGTTCTCCTTTTTTTGCTACCTCTTCTTTAGATTATTTATGCCAAAACCTGATAATTTGTCACCAGCTTGTTTAGCCACAGAGTTCACAGAGTTCACAGAGCTTAAATTTTGATTATGATCTGACAATGACCACTTTTTCGCCGGGCCGCAGTTGAATGACCCGCCTTTGCCCGGGAGCGCCGCCGCTTCTGGCGGGCGGCCTTACCCCGTTTTTGACCATGGCCTTGCGCACCGCATTTCTAGCCACTTCGTTGGCTACCAGGGGATGATCGAAATTTTCCGGCAGGGTGTCGGCGCCTTCCCGGTAGGCGTCGCGGGCGATGCGGGCGACCCGCCGCATGGCCCTTCTCCTTCTTCCGCCCCGGCGGATTTCTCCTTCTTCCCCGCCTTCTTCGCCTCCGCCGCTTAGCGCATCGATTGCGCTTGTGGCGACCGTCCCCGCCACGGGGCCTAACGCCGTGCCCACCGCGGCCTTGGCCAGGTTCCCCAACGCTCCTTTGATATTGCCCCGCACCAGGCTGGTGCCGGCTTTGATCAGGGAGCCGATGGGCGTTTTGCCGGCCACCTTGCCGGCAATTTTGGCCCCGGTGCTGAGGATCTTTTTGAACAGCCCTTTGCGTTTCCCGCGCTTTTTCTTGCGCTGCAGGCGTTTGACCATGTATTCGTTCTCCATGGCCTCCAGGGCGTTATCCAGTTCCATTTCCAGTTCGTATTCGCTCTCGAATGATCGGCCGGAAAGCTCGTGCAGGCGGTTGGCAAAGCTCTCGGCGACGCCCTCGTCTTCCTGGGTATTCAGCTCATTTTCTAACTCGTAATCATCCTCAAATTCATCTTCATAATCGAGTTCCGCGCCTTCGTAAAGCTCGTCGGATTCGAATTCATACTCCTCGCCATCAAATTCCAATTCCCTGCCCTGGTTTAATTCGGCGACGGCGTCGTGCTGAATATTATCCATTTCCGTTTTCGCTTTCTGGAGGTGGCTTATTCTAAGCGCCGGGGACGCGGCAGCCTTCGCCAGTTGCAATGTGGAGTAAACCGTGCGCAGGGCATTGAGTATTCTGACCGAGCGGGTCACGGCCTGGCCGGCCTGGGCGGCAACAGACGCGAGCGTAAAGAGACTGGTTACCACGGCCGGCACGCTCAACGCCGCCTCTATTCCAATGGCAACAATCGTAATGTCTTTCAGCATGGAAACCGCGTCCAGGGCCAGGCCCACGTTGCTTGCCACCCTGGAAGGCGAATTGGTGGGAAGGGAAGCGATATCGGCAAATTGTTTCGCCTTTATTAAGGCAATTTTGGCGAGTTCCAGGGGGCCGCTTATATTTATCCACGCTTGAAGTTTCCTTTGCAAGGCGGCCACCAGGGCAGCGCGGGTAGCGGGGTCGGTGGTTTCTATGAACTTCAGGAGTTCGGTCTTAGCGTCCTCCGCTTTCCCGGTAAACGGCCAGAAATATTCCGTTCCTGCCGCAGAGCCTTTCTCCGCATCGAGCTTATGTTCTTCCCCCCGGTAAAGCTCCAGCTCTCTTTCCAATCCGGACAGCATATAATTAGGTGTTGCCATTTTTGCTCTCCTTAATGTTTATTAGTAGAAAATAGCCAATAAGCCATTTAGTTTTACCTTAATATGACCAGTCGCTTTGTCTCTGCAAAATCCCCCGCCTGCAGGCGATAAAAATAGACGCCGCTTGCCGCCGGCTGCCCGGCGTTATCCCTTCCGTCCCACCGGATTTCGTGCCACCCCGCCGGTAGGGGCGCATCGCGATGCGCCCCTACATACGCCCTTACAAGCTGCCCCAGGACGTTGAATATTTCCAGACGCGCCGGCGCTGTTGACGGCAAATAAAACCGGATGGTGGTAACGGGATTGAACGGATTGGGGTAATTTTGCTCCAGTAAAAAGCCCCCGGGCATCCGTTGCGCTTCGCCAATCCCCACCGGTCCCGGGGGAACGATCTCCTCCACAATATCCACCGCAAACCCCGTGGAATCGAAACCGCCCAACACGTAAAACCGGTTCTGAAACATAGCTCCGGCCATCAGAATACGCCGGCTGCCGAGTTGAAAACTTTCTTCCGACCAGGAATCAGCGACGGCATCGTAAGCTAAAACCGTTTGCCGCATTTCGCCGGGAGCGCCTTGCGGGCTGCCCCCGGCGCAATAGATGTTGCCATTGATGATACCCATGCCACAGCCCGATACCGGATAAGGGGTATTTTGCAATTGGGTCCAGGCGCCGGTTGCCGGGGAATATTTATAAAAAGTGCTGTCGTAGTATCCTACGATGTAAATCTCATCCTGGTAGACAACCGAGCTAAGATCGTACCCCGGAATAGTATTGGGCGTTTTGGCAGCCCAGCTATCGTTGGCGATGTCGTACTCATACACATTCCCCGCACGGTTGAACAGGTAAATGAATCCGTTCCAATGTTCTGCGGTTGCTCCGTAGGGGAAGAGATAGGGGCTGAGATTCAGGTAGGTCCAGCTTCTGTTCGAGAGATTATACTTTCGAATGGATCGCTCCCCGGAAGGCCATCCGCCCAGCAGGTAAACATCATCTCCCGCCAGCACGGAAATCACATCCCAGACATTATCATCCGGGATGCTATCGTGGTAAGTCCAGGCAGCGCCATCGAATTTGTAAATTCTGGGATACCGGATTGTGCCGGCCCAGCGGTTGGATCCGCCGAAGAAATAAAGGGAATCGTTCCATACCTCTGTAGCGCCGGCGCCGGCGGGGATGGGCAAATTGGGAATGGTTTGGGCGGAGATAACCGTGATCATTCCTGCCAGTATGATGAATAAGTTTTTCATTCCGGTTAAAAATTGTCTAAGCATTTCAGTCCCCTTTATGCTGCTTGTTCCGGTCGCAATGTAGGAAAAACGGTACGCCGGCCGCTAACACCGGGGCGACAATCTTTGACACCGGGACGACAGAAAAACAAAAATTGTTCAGGTGTTCGGGTATTCAAGTATGTGGTAAACATTAACACATGAACACAAGAACACCCCTTCCACAGAAAGGGACAAATTACTGCTCGGTGTGCCTGATGAATCGGGAGGGAGAGACGCCGAAGCGCTCCCGGAAAGAGCGGGCAAAATAGGAGAGATTGTTGAAACCCACCGCAAAGGCGATTTCCGATACATTGCCGGTATGCTGCTCCAGCAGGTATTTGGCGCGTTCCAGGCGGGCGGAACGGATCAGGTCGGTGGGGCTTTCATCGGTTAAAGCGCGGATTTTCCGCTGCAATTGGCGCGGGCTCATCGCCAGTTCCCGGCAGAGGATGTCGATTCCGAAATCTTCTTCGGCAAGGTGCTGCTCTAAAACCGTGCGCAGCTTCTCTAAAAACGCTTGTTCAATAGAAGTGACCGGCAAATCCCGGGGCGCCAGCAGCCCTTCTTTGCGGTAATGCTCTTGCAGCCTGCGGCGAATCTCGATGAGATTATGCACCCGGATTCGCAACTCCTGCGAGTTGAAGGGTTTGATGAGGTAATCATCCGCGCCGGTTTCCAGCCCGGCCAGCTTATCCTGCTCCCCGGCCCTGGCGGTGAGCAGAATTACCGGGATATGGCTGGTTTTATCGCTGGTTTTTAAGGCTTTGCACAACTCCTGGCCGTTCATTCCCGGCATCATCACGTCGCTGATGACCAGGTCCGGGATGGTCTCCCGGGCGATTTCCAGTCCTTCGGCGCCGTCGGCGGCCTCGGTAATTTCGTACTCGGTTTCCAATTGTTTGCGCAGGTAGTAGCGGACGTCCGGATGGTCATCGACAATCAACACGATGAGAGCGCCTTTTTGCGAAGCTGGTTGGGCAGGGATGTCCCGCCCGGTTTGGGGGAGCAGGGCGGAGGCCGCTTCCTTCATGGCTTCGATGGTATCCGGGGATGAAACATCGGTTATCTCCAGAATCTCATCCTGGCTGAAAACCTCTTTGCCGAGGGGAAGTTTCACCACGAATTCACTGCCGCGGCCGGGCTGGCTGCTCGCCATTATTTCACCGTGATGCAATTCTACTAATTCTTTAACCAGCGCCAATCCGATGCCGGTTCCCTGTAGGGACGTTGCATGCAACCTCTCTACAAGTGAAAAATCGTCCACCTGGTAAAAACGCTCGAAGATTTGGGAGAGGTGTTCTGCGGGAATGCCGCTGCCGGTGTCTCGTACGCGGATTTCTAACATCCCCCCCGGCCCCCCTTCAAAGGGGGGAAAGAGCGGGATACCCCCCTTTGAAGGGGGGACAGGGGGGATGTCCACTGCCACTTCAATTTCTCCCCCTTCCGGGGTAAACTTAAAGGCATTGGAAAGCAGGTTGAAAAATATCTTCTCGATCTTGTCGCGGTCAAAATAGATTTCCTGCGGCGGGGTTGCTTCCCATTGTGGGGAAAGCCGGAAGCGCAAATTTATGCCTTTTTGTTCCGCCAGGGAAGCAAAGGCCATAACGATTCCGCGCAGAAAGCTGACCAGGTCGCCGCGCGCCGCCCGCAAAACCATCCGCCCGGATTCCAGGCGCGACAGATCCAGCAGTTGGTTAATGAGCAGCAGCAGGCGGCGGGCGCTGCGTTGCATGATCTTCAATTCGGTTGCCGCGGCGCTATCTTTGGTTTGGGCGAGCAAATCTGATAAAGGCCCCAGGATGAGGGTGAGCGGGGTGCGGAATTCGTGAGAAATATTGGCAAAGAAACGCGATTTCAAATGGTCCACTTCCTGGAGTTTCTGCGCTTCGAATTCCTTCATGCGCAGGCGGTTGCGCATCTTGATGCGGTTTATTTCGAAATGCCGGATTGCCAACAGCGCTGCCGCCAGTAACAGCACATAAGCAAGATAAGCTGTTGTGGTTTTCCACCACGGCGGGCGGATGACGACCCGGATATCCGCTCCTTCCTCATTCCAGACCCCGTCGCTGTTGGAACCCTTTACCCGGAAAATATAGTCTCCCGGGTCCAGGTTGGTGTAGGTGGCAAAGCGCCGGTTTCCGGCATAAATCCAGTCGCGATCGAATCCTTCCATTTTATAGGCATACTGGTTTTTGAAGGGGGCGGCATAGTGCAGGGCGGTGAATTCGAAGGTAAAGACATTCTGATCGAATGATAACTCTACTTTCTCTGCTTCGCTGATACTCTTCTCGAGGACGGGTTTTCCGTTCGGCTTGCCATTGCTGCCGGAGATCGTCACGGATTTGTTAAAAATTTGAAAATCGGTCAGCGCCAGCGGGGGAATAAAGGGGTTGTCTTTTATGCTGTCGGGATAAAAATGCAACAGGCCATTGTTGCTTCCGAAAAGCAGGGAGCCATCCTGGCAGCGGTATGCCGCCGTGTTGAATTGATTGGATGGCAGGCCGTCGCTGGTATAATAATTCCGGAATGTTTTTGTTTCCGGGTCAAACCGGGATAGCCCCTTATCGCTGCCCAGCCAGAGATTGCCCTGTTCGTCTTCCAGGATGCCGTGAATGGAATTGCCGGGCAGCCCGTCTTCTTCGGTAAAATGGGTGAAAGTATTTGTTGCCCGGTCAAGTCGATTCAGCCCGCCCCCGAAAGTGCCCACCCAGAGCGTTTGCGATTTATCCTGGTAAAGAGAAATAACCCGGTTGCTGGACAGGCTTTGGGGATCATGGAGCTCGTGTATAAAATTGAGGAATCTTTCCTGCTGCGGATCAAAGCGGTACAATCCCCACATCGTAGTGCCAAGCCACAAAAATCCTTCGTGATCCTCATAAATACAATTGATTTCACGGGATTTTAGCCAATCCTCTCTATCGGGATTCCCGGGGTAATGCACAAACCTGTTGGCGCTGCGCTCGAATTTGTCCAATCCTCCCGCGCCGGTGCCGATCCAGAGATTCCCGCCCCGGTCTTCATGGATAACGTGGATAAAATCATTAGCCAGGCTGGCCGGGTTGCCTGGTTGATGTCTGTAATGGGTAAACTTCCCGGTCTCCGGGTTTAATTTGTTCAACCCGCCGCCGAAAGTGCCCACCCAGAGATCGCCCTGGCTGTCCTGGAACACGGATTGAACGTCGTTAGAACTCAGGCTCCCCGGGTCGTTCTCCTCCTGCCGGAAATGGCGGATTTCCCCGCTGCTTTTATCGAAGCGGCTAAGTCCCACGTTCGCGCCGATCCACCATATTCCGCCGCGGTCTTCCAGGATGGCCGTTACTTCGTTTCCGATCAATGTCTGGGGTCTATTCGGAACGTGCCGGTAATTTCTGAAGGGTTTGCTGGCTTTATCATACTTAAAGGCTCCCTGGCCATCGGTTCCGATCCACAAGACCGCGGAGCGATCCTCGAAAATCGAGCGAACCGACCCCGGCCCGGCTCCCCCGGCATTTTCAGCAATTAAAGGGTATTCCGTAAAGGTTTCCGCAGCGGGATCGAAAATCAATAATCCCCCGTACACGAAACCGAGCCAGAGCAGCCCCTCCCGGTCTTCAAAAATAGCGCTGATATAATTGAAATTCCCGGCGTCCGGGTTGCCCGGCTTACAGGGGTAGTAAATCAGCCGCCCTCCTTTATCGCGCTGCGCCGCCGGATCAATCCGCAAAAGCCCGTAATGAGTGCCGGCCCACAACCGGCCGTTGGGGCTTTTATATAGCCTGGTTACATTATCATTGCGTAAGCGTTGGGGTTCATCGGGATTTTCCCGGAAATGGGCAATCCGGCCGGTCTTCGGATCGAGTATGTCCAGCCCCCGTAATCCGCCGATCCAGAGATTGCCAACATTATCCTCAAGGCAAGTGCCTACAATCTTAAAAGCCAATCCGTCAGGGTTTTGCGGATCGTGGATATAAGCCGTAAAAGTCTCATCTTCCCGGTTAAATTTGTTCAGGCCGTTATCCGTTCCTACCCACAACACCCTGTCCGGACTGATGTAAAGCTCCCGCACCCGGTTATTGCTTAAACTGCCGGGCCGGTCGGGATCAAAGCGAAAGTGGGTGAAGGTTTCCTTCTCCCGGTCAAAGCGGTTCAGCCCTTCCCGGGTGGCAATCCACAGCGTTCCGGGTTGGAGGGGATCTTCCACAATTTTGTTGATGGCGTAGTCGCTCAGGCTGGAGGGTTTTTGCGGATCGTGCCGGTAAACTTTGAAGTTATAGCCGTCATAGCGGTTCAGCCCGTCCTGGGTGCCAAACCACATAAATCCCCGGCTATCCTGGTAGAGGCAGTAAACCGCGTTATTTGAAAGGCCGGCTTCAATCCCAATGCGTTCAAATTTGATATTTTCCGGCTGCGCCAGCGCGGTTTTTTCTGCAAGGATCAGGACGCAAGCCAGGCCCGGCAAAAGAAGGGCGAATCTATCAAAAAATGATTTCACATCATTTCATCGCTTAAATTCCCGCTGAAAAGGTAAATGATAAGCGGGGGGTTTGCAATGAAATTGATCAGTAAAAATTTTCACTTGGTATGCAGAATAAATTCTGCACTCCTGATACCTTAAGCCGCGTTAAATTCCGTGCAATTTGACATGTGCCCCCCGTTATAACGCGATCAAGTAGCTTCGTTGTCGCCCCATTGCCACAACCCCGCTTTACCTGCCCAAAAGTCAAACTTAGAATTTCCATTTTTAGCGTCTCGCTACGCCTCCTTTTTTTCATCTACCGTAACAGGGTATTGGAAACAGAACCGCTTGTAGTTAAATTAAGCTCTTTAGGAAATGTGAAATAGCAGCATCATTAACAGGAGATAGTTCAGAGTAAGCCTCTCTCCCTCTTTGACACTTAATCAGGAGAAATATACTGCCATGGAAAATCCATCGCACCCGGAAGAAAAAAAAGCCAGGCTACGAAATTCCCCCCTTGCCAAACTCTCCCCTTCCACCAACCGCTTGAAAGGGAGGCGGATCGAGGACCTGGAACAGGGTTTTATCGACCATCTCGAATTTTCTCTTGCCAAAGACCGCTACTCTGCCACGCCCCGGGATTATTTCAAAGCGGCCTCGCTGATGGCCCGCGACCACTTAGTGGAACGCTGGATTCACACCCAACAAGCCTATTACCGAAACGACGCCAAACGTGTGTACTACCTCTCCATGGAATTTCTGATGGGCCGCACCCTGGGGAACTCGCTCCTGAACCTGGGAATGTACGAGAACGCCTACCGGGCCATGGACGAGTTGGGGTTCGATCTGGAAGAACTGCGGGAGATCGAGCCGGACGCGGCGCTTGGCAACGGCGGCCTGGGACGGCTGGCAGCCTGTTTCATGGATTCCCTGGCGACCCTGGAACTACCCGCCTACGGTTACGGCATCCGTTACGAATACGGCATTTTCTCCCAGAAAATCGTGGACGGCCAGCAGGTGGAAGCGCCGGACAACTGGCTGCGCTACGGAAATCCCTGGGAAATTCAGCGCCCGGAGTATATTTACCCGGTGAAATTTTTCGGGGAGGTGCGCGAATACCGCGACGAGAAGGGCATCCTGCGCTATGACTGGATCAACACCGATGACGTGATCGCCCTGCCCTATGATACCCCGGTTCCGGGCTTCCACAACAATACCGTCAATACGCTGCGGCTGTGGAGCGCCCGGGCCGCGGAGGAATTCGACCTGGAATATTTCAACCACGGGGATTACGAGCGGGCGGTGGCGGATCAAATCGATTCCGAAACCATCTCCAAAATTCTCTATCCCCCGGATAATTTTCAGTTGGGGAAAGAACTCCGGCTAAAGCAGGAATACTTCCTGGTCTCCGCCACCCTGCAAGACATTATCCGGCGCTATAAGAGCACCCACCCGGATTTTAACGCCTTTCCGGGCAAGGTGGCGATCCAATTGAACGATACCCACCCGGCCCTGGCCATCCCGGAGCTGATGCGCCTGTTAGTAGATATTGAGGGGATGGACTGGGAGCGCGCCTGGGAGATTTGCACCGGTGTATTTGCCTATACCAATCATACCGTTTTACCGGAGGCGCTGGAACGCTGGAACACGGAAACGATGCAGCGCCTCCTCCCCCGGCATTTGATGATCATTTACGAGATCAATCACCGCTTCCTGGAAGACGTGAAAGCGCGTTTTCCCGATGACGTCGAGCGGCTCCGGCGCATGTCCCTGGTCGAGGAAGATGGGGAGAAGCGGGTGCGCATGGCCAACCTGGCGATTGTGGGCAGCCATTCCGTGAACGGGGTGGCGGAGTTGCACAGTGAAATCCTGAAGCGGGACATTTTCAGCGATTTTTATGGCATCTGGCCGGAAAAATTCAATAACAAGACCAACGGCATCACCCAGCGGCGCTGGCTGATGCTGTGCAACTGGGAGCTGGCGAGCCTGATCTCCCGGCGCATCGGGGAGGAATGGAACACCGACCTGTACGAGTTGAAAAAACTGATTCCCCTGGCCGATGACGCCGTTTTTCAACAGGAGTGGCGGCAGGTGAAGCAAAACAACAAGGAGCGGCTGGCCCGCTATATCAGGCAACAATGCGGGGTGGCGGTGAACCCGCAATCCATTTTCGACTGCCAGGTGAAACGCTTTCACGAATACAAACGCCAATTAATGAACCTGTTGTACGTTATCACCCTGTATAACCGCATCAAGGCGAACTTGCAGCAAAACCAGGCGCCCCGCACGGTGATATTCGCCGGAAAATCCGCCCCCGGCTACGCCATGGCCAAACGCATCATTCACCTGATCAACCTGGCGGCGGAGGTGATCAACCGCGACCCGGACGTGCGCGATATTTTGAAGGTGGTATTCCTGCCGGATTACTCCGTTACCCTGGCGCAGAAGATCATCCCGGCCGCCGACCTCTCCGAACAGATATCCACCGCGGGCATGGAGGCCTCCGGCACCGGCAACATGAAATTCGCCCTGAACGGGGCGCTAACCATCGGAACTTTAGACGGGGCCAACATCGAAATTATGGAAGAGGTGGGGAAGGAAAACATCTTCATTTTCGGCCTGACCGCCGAAGAGGTGCGGCGGTTGCGGCAAACCGGGTATGACCCGTATCAATATTATGACAATAACCCGGAGTTGAAGCAGGCCCTGGACATGATCGGCCGGGGCTATTTTTCGCCTGCGGACCCCACCCTGTTCCATCCCATTCTCCGCCAGGTAATGGATCATGGAGATGAATTTATGGTTTTGGCGGATTATGCCGCCTACCTGGAATGCCAGGAAAGCGTCAGCGAAGCATTCCGCGACCCCGCTTCCTGGACCCGAAAATCCATTCTGAACGCGGCCAACATGGGTAAGTTCTCCAGCGACCGCACCATCCGGCAGTACGCGGAGGAAATCTGGAAGGTGAAACCGGTGTCGATCAAATTGCCCGGGGTGGGGGGAAATCAGTAAGCAGGAGCAGGGGGCAGGAGCAGGGGCGGGATAAAATTGGCAATTAGCAATTGGCAATTGGCAATTGGCAATTGGCAATTGGCAATTATTGGGGATTCGAGGGCGAAAACCATGCACGATATTTTTGAAACCATATCTCACTGGGTTTCCGGGAATAAGCCGTTTGCCCTGGCGACGGTGATCCGCACCTGGGGCTCCTCGCCGCGGGGGGTGGGTTCAACGATGGCGGTGAGTGGGGAAACCGAAGTGGCCGGTTCGGTCAGCGGCGGCTGCATCGAAGGGGCGGTCATTGAGGAAGCCCTGAAGGCGCTGCGTAGCGGCGTTCCCCGCCGGCTCAGCTTCGGGGTTTCCGATGAAACCGCCTGGTCGGTGGGATTAAGCTGCGGGGGTAAAATCGAGGTGCTCGTTGAAAAACACCCCGCTTTTTCCGGGGAGGCCACGGAGCGGGGCATCTGGCAGGCCCTGGAGCAGGCTTTCCGCCGCAACGACCCGACCATTTTGCTCACCCGGCTGGGAGGGGAGGAATCCCGCCATTTGCTGCTCTTTCCCGACGGTTCGCAAATCGGCGACTGGGGGGAGATGAACCGGGCCGCCCGGGAACAGGCGCTGCAAAACTATCGCGCCCGCCGCAGCGAGGTACTGCAGATCGAAGCTGAGCCGGTGTTCGTGCAGATTTTCCCCCGCAAAGCCCGCCTGATCATAATCGGCGCGGGGCATATTTCCATCTCGCTGCTGAAATTTTCCCGGGAACTGGACTTTGAGACGATTGTGATCGATCCCCGGAAAACATTTGCCGCGGCGGAACGGTTTCCCGCATCGCCGGATCAATTATTGTGCTCCTGGCCGGATGAAGCCCTCTCCGAAATCGCGCTGAATGACGATACTTACGCGGCGCTGCTAACCCACGATCCCAAAATCGACGATCCCGCCCTGCACATTTTATTGAAAAGTGAAGTCGCCTATGTGGGCGCACTGGGGAGCCGGAAAACCCATGCAAAACGCTGCAAACGCCTCGAAGAAGCAGGATTTTCCGCGGAAACGATCGCGCGGATTCGCGGCCCGGTGGGGCTGGATATCGGCGCCGCCACCCCGGCGGAAATCGCCCTGAGCATTATGGCGGAAATTGTGCAAACCAGAAACAGGCGATAGTGTTTTAGTGTTCAGGTGTTCAGGTTAAGCGTGTGCTATAGTATTCGGCCAGTGCCCACTATTCAAACGCTAAAAATACGATTTACCAGTTGAAAAATTATGGCCACGAAGACACCAAGACGTTAAGGAAGCACAAAGAAATAGAAGAAATTTAAGGATATAAACGCTAAAACCTTTGTGAAACTTCCTGTCTTGGTGGCAAACTTTCTTCAATGTCATCCCCAACTGGTAATTGGCATTAAAACACTTGAACCCCACGACGCCGCCAAATCCCATGAAGACGATCACCGCCATCATCCTTGCCGCGGGGCGCTCGCAGCGCATGGGGGAGCGCAACAAACTGCTGCTTCCCTTCCGGGGCAAAACCGTGCTGGAAAGCGTGCTGGACACCGTGGTTTCCCTGCCGTTCCGGGAAATCCTGGCGGTAACCGGGTATGATGGCGCGGCAGTGCAGAACATTCTGCGAAATTACCCCCTGAAGCGGGTGCACAATCCCGATTATTCCCGGGGAATGTCGGCTTCGTTGAAAAAAGGGCTTTCCGCCGCCGATCCCGGGGCCGCGGGATTCCTTATCTGCCTGGCGGATATGCCGCTGCTCACCGCGGCTCTATTAATAGAACTGTCCAATCGCTTTACCGCCGCGACCGGCCCGGCGATTGTGGCCCCGGTCTGCCGGGGCCGGCGGGGCAACCCGGTCATCTTTTCCCGCCATTTCTTTAGTGAGATGATGGCGCTCGAAGGAGATAAAGGCGCGCGTTCCGTAATAGACGCCCACCCCGACACGCTAATCGAGGTAGCGGTGGAGGATGAGGAAATTTTTGGGGATATCGATACGGAGGATGACTATCAACAGTTTTCGATGCTGTGAATCGGAGAGTAGGGGACTCGAGTCTCAGTTTCTCCCGCTATCCCATTCCCGATTCATCTAATCCCGCCCGGAAACCTGGTCCGCCGTCGCTTCCGGGAATTCGGCCAGCGCCCGGATTTCTTCGCGAACCCTCCCAAGCAGCGCTTCAACTGCGATAATCGTCTTCTCTTTCTCATCGCGCCGTTTGAATTCCACCCCGCCGCCTTGCAGGGAGCGGTCGGAGACGGTTATTCGCAAGGGAATGCCGCGCAGATCCGCATCGTTGAATTTAACCCCCGCGCTGGCCTCGCGGTCATCGAACAGCACCTCCACCCCGGCCAGGCGCAGCTCCCGGTACAATTTCTCCGCCGTCTCGATGGTTTGCGGCTCTCCCTTCAGGAGCAGCAGCGCGGCCTGGTAAGGGGCCACGGAGAGGGGCAGGCAAAGCCCGTAATCGTCGTGGTGCGCTTCCGCCAGGCAGGCTAAACATCTTCCCACATCGATTCTGTAAACTCCCATCACCACCGCGCGGGATTTACCCTGCTCATCTAAGTACTCTGCTTTACATGCCGCGCCTGCGCCCGAGGCTTGCATACCGGCCACTTCGACGGCGGTTTGCAGCGCCAAGGGGCGGCTGCAGCGCCCGCAGGGAGCGTTTTCATAAACCAGGGCAATGTGATCGACAATATCCGGCTGGTAATCCCGCCCGCAATTGCTGTTGAGGAAGTGGTAACCGGTTTCGTTTGCGCCGGTGACCAGGTTGGCGGAGCCAGCCACCAAATCATCGACGATAACCAGGGCATGTTGGCGATTGATCCCAATCGGCGAGGCAAAACCGGGCGCGCAGCCCGCCGCGGCGATTTCTTCTGCCTCCGCGGGGCGGAGGGCGGCGGCCCCGGCCAGGGAGCGGATGCGGGTTTCGTTCGCTTCCATATCCCCGCGCACCAGCGCCAGCACTAATTTGAAGGGTTCATCGCCGCCAAAATCCGCCCGGTAGAAAACCGCCTTGGCGGTCCGGAGTTTGTCAATACCCAAAAATTTGCTCAGATCTTCGATGGAGGCGACGCCGGGGGTGGCTACCTTCTCCAAAGGTTCGGGGGGACTGCTATCCGGCGCTTCTTTGCGAAAACGGGCGGCCTCCCGGAGCGCGGCGTACCCGCAGTGCGGGCAGGCTGCAATCACCCGCTCGCCGGCGGGGGAAACATACACCAGCGCATGGGCGGGGCGGCGTTCCAGGTCCTCGTTCTCGCCCTCCACCGTTTTCAGGGGCAATCGCAGCCGGGCAGCGATGCGGGTAAAAGCGCCGCTCAGCCGGGCGTACTGCTTCCGGAAGGAATTTTCATCCCCATCAAAGGAAAACGCTTCCGCCAGAGGAAACTCCCGGGCGCGCAGCAGCCCGCCGCGGGGGCGCTCTTCATCGCAAAAAGCGGGGTTGAACTGAAAAATAAGTTGGGGAAGCTGGCGGTAGGAGCGCAGCACGGAGGCGGCCAGGTGCGCGGCGGCTTCTTCCCGGGAGCCGGGGAGCAGCAACTCTCTCCCGCGGCGGTCGTGGAGGCGCAGCAGTTCATCTCCCCGGGCATTCGCACCGGGACATAATTCCGCGGGAAACAGCAGCGGCAGGCTTACCTCCTGCCCGCCAATCGCTTCCAACTCCTCCGCAATGATGTTTTGAATTTTTTGCAGCGAGCGCCGCCCCGGGGACAAAAGCGAAAAAATACCCGTTCCCAGGGGGCGGAGGTATCCCGCCCGCAGCAACAGTTGGTAAGAGGTGCTCTCCGCCTCTGCCGGGGCAGCGCGGAGGGTTTCGCCGAAGAGGATAGAGGTTCTCATATCAATACTTATTGGGAATTTCAGGTTAAATATTAGCCACTGATTCGCAACAAATCTTCTAATCAGCGCTCATAGTGGGCGGATTTCAAACTATCGTAGATGTTGACGTAATTTTCATAACGCTCCGGGAAGATTTTCCCCTCCTCCACCGCCGCGATTACCGCGCAGCCCGGCTCATGGATGTGGGTGCAATTGCCGAAGGAGCAGCGGGGGACGTAGCGGGAGAATTCGATAAAATATTCCGGCAGATCGGTTTTATAAATCTCCCAAAAGCCCAGCTCCCGGATACCGGGGGTATCCACCACAAACCCTCCTTTGCCGATGGGGAAAAGCTGCACCGCGGTGGTGGTGTGCAGGCCCTTGCGGGTGCGCTCGCTTACCGACTGGATTTTGATGTCCAGATCCGGTCGGATTGCGCAAATGATGCTGCTCTTCCCTACCCCGGATTGTCCCACCAGGGCGGTCACTTTGTGGGCCAGCCGCCTCTTCAGCGCGGCAATGCCTTCCCCGGTGGCCGCGGAGGTGAGAAATACCGGGTATTTCAAGCGGGAATAATATTCCCGGTAGGGCAGAAAATATTCCGGCCTGGAGAGATCGATCTTGTTGATGCACACCAGCGCCTTCAGGCGGTTTTTTTCCGCGATCACCAGGAAACGGTCTAAAAAGCCGGATTTGAATTCAGGTTTGCGAGTGGAGAGAATGATCAAGATTTGATCGATATTGGCGGCAATGATGTGTTCCTGGTAGGCGCGGCTCTCGATGCTGCGGGAGAGTTGGGAGCGGCGGGGCAGGATTTCTTCGATGGCCCCGGTTCTTTCGCTGACCAGGGAAATTTTCACGTCGTCGCCGGCTTTTACGGCGGTGTAATCGTTTTCGTCGATGGTCAGTTTTCCCCGGACGGTGCATTCGATCACCCCCTCCCCTACCGCCACGTGGTAGGTTTTCCGGGTAGCTTTCAGAACTTTGCCGGTGTGAAGCTTTGCTGCGCTCATAAAAATCTGCCGGCGCCAGGATGTTTCATTACACGCCTCTTCAATCTTAATGGTTGAGGGGTGGAGTAGTGAATGGTGAGGGGTGGCGTTGTCAGTGGCAGGGAGGCCTCGCCGTTACGAATCACCACTCTACCACTCACCACGATTCTTCAATATATCTTGTTATATTGCCCGCCTTTACGCAGCCCGGCATGGATATCGCACATTTCGGTAGGATGATTTTTCAGTTTGAAAACTTCATTTTTGATCACATTGGGGCAGAAATTGGTGGCGATCTTCCCGCTCTCTTCGCAAATATTCAGGGTAATGATTTCCGGCGGCTGCTGAAAGGGTTCCTCCGGAATTTGGAGGTCTTTGTAAATCAGGTTCATAAATTCCGCCCAGAACGGCAGGGCGGTTTCTGCACCGGTGCCGGTGCGGCCTAATTTGAGGGTATGGTCGTCGAATCCCACCCAAACGCCCGCGGTCAACCGGGGGGTGAAGCCCACGAACCAGGTATCCGCATAGTCGTTGGTGGTGCCGGTTTTGCCGGCCGCGGGGGCGGTGAATCCGAATTTCCAGCGCGCGGAAGCCCCGGTGCCGTTATTGATCGCGTCTTGCAGCATATTGGTAATGATATAGGCCGTGGCGCGGTTCAGGGCTTCTTTTCGAAAGTTGGGATGCTCCCAGATCACGTTTCCATGACGGTCTTCGATGCGCAAAATGGAGAGCGGCTCCACCCGGATGCCCTCATTGGCAAACACTCCAAAGGCGCTGGCCAAATCCAGCAGGATCACGTCGGAACTGCCCATGGCCAGGCTGGGATAAGGCTGCAACTGGCTGGAAATGCCCAGCCGCTTGGCGTAATCCGCCACCACCTCGGGGCCGATTTCCAGGATGAGCCGGGAGGCGATCAAGTTCAGGGAGCGGCGCAGCCCTTCCCGCAAGGTGGTGGGACCGCCGAGGGTTTTATCATAATTTTCCGGGGTCCAGCGGGTTCCGTCAGGGTTATTGAGCACCACCGGCTGGTTCAGCAATTTATCCGCCGGGGTATAGCCGTTGTCGATTGCCGCGGCGTACACAAAGGGTTTAAAGGTGGAGCCGGGCTGCCGGCGGGCCTGCACCGCCCGGTTGTACTTGGTCTCGTCGAAATCTCTTCCCCCCACCATGGCCAGGATATGGCCGTTGCGGTGGTCGAGCGCCACAAAGGCAATTTGTACCCGGGATTTTTCCGCAAAAACCGAATCGGGGATATGGTTTTTCTTCTTCCAGGAAAGCAAATTCTGGGTCTGGCGTTTCTGCAATTCCGGCATCGCCTTGCGGATGGCGCTGTCGATGGCAGCCTGGTAGTGGGAATGCAAAGTGGTATAGACGTTCAACCCGTCTTCATACACGTTCACGCCCAGGGAATCCTGCAAGCTGTTCAATTGCAGGCGCACGTATTCGGTAAAATAGGGAGCGGCGGCGCTGCGGTTCATCCACTCATCGGTGACGATGGGCAATTGCTTCAGGCTGTCGTATTCGGACCTGCTCAAAAAATTGCAAACCACCATGTTGTGCAGCACCACGTCGCGCCGCACCCGGGCGCGCTCGGGATGATTCAGGGGGGAGTACACTGCCGGTCCTTTCAGCAAACCGATCAATAACGCCCCTTCTTCGGGGGTCAACTCGCCCACGTCTTTATTGAAATAGCGCATGGCCGCGCTCTGGATGCCGTAAGCGCCCAGCCCGAACCAGGAAATGTTCAAATACATCTCCATGATTTCCTGCTTGGAATAACGGCGCTCGATTTGCAGCGCGGTGAGAATTTCACGGATTTTGCGGGTAATGCTGCGCTCGAACCCGATCTTCTTGACGTAAAGATTCCGGGCCACCTGCATGGTAATGGTACTGAATCCCTGGCGAAAGCCGAAACTGGCCAGGTTAACCAGCGCGGCCCGGGGCACGCGCTTGAGGTTGATTCCCCAGTGGCCGTAAAAATCGCGGTCTTCCGTGGCCAGCGCCGCCTCGATGATGTAATCGGGTACCTGGTCATAAGTTACCCAGATGCGGCTGTAGGTAAACAGTTCATGAATGACCTTGCCGTCCGTGGAATAAATCCGGCTGGCCTGGGCGGGATTGACGTTTTCCAACTCGGTAAGGTCCGGCAATCCCCTTACTAAGTAAATGAAGTATCCTGCCGCAACTAAAACCGCCAGCAGCAGGGATATTAAAATGATTCTCTTTTTGAGAGGGGAATGGGGTGTGTTAAACTCAGGCTGATCGGGTTCTTCTACACCGCTGTTGAAATGATACTCAGGCATAAAAAACCGGAACCTCTTTGGTTAAGTTCCACTGTGCATGAAAACTTATCGCAAAACCGCCAACAAATCAAGCTGAAATTGACTGTATTTTCACTACCACCATGGTCATATCATCGTGCTGGGGATAATCTTTTACGAAGGACTTCACATCGGCGCAGACCGCCTCGATAATCTCCCGCGCCGGTTTCTCCTCATTGGCTTGAACAACTTTGAGCAAGCGCTCCTCGCCGTATTCTTCCAGTTTTTTGTTCATCGCCTCGGTAAAGCCGTCGGTGTAAAAGATCAGCAGATCGCCCGGGTTCAGTTTCATCTCCTGCTCGTGAATCACCTTCCCGAAAACCTCGCCCTCTTCCAGCCCCAGGGCAATTCCTTCCGGTTCCAGCAGGGAAAAATGGCCGTTGCTGCGCTGGAGATAGATAGCGGGGTTGTGGCCGGCCCGGGAATAGCGCAGCGTTAAATCGTTCATATCCAGCACCGCATAGAACATGCTCACAAATGAGCCGCGCTCAATGGTGCGGTACATCAGGCTGTTCACCTTTACCAACACCTCCCGGGGAGAGATATGCTCCTCGGCGTGGGATTGGAAAATCCCTTTGGTGAGGGTCATATAGATGGCGGCGGGAACGCCCTTGCCGGAGACGTCGCCAATAACAATGCCGAATTTGCGTTCGCTCATCTGAACAAAATCATAATAATCGCCGCCCACCTCTTTGGCGGGAATGCAGATGCCGGCAATATCGCAGCCGGGAATGCGGGGACTTTCTTTGGGCAACAGGCGCATTTGCACCTGCCGGGCGATTTCCAGCTCTTTGGCCATGCGCTCCCGCTCGCTAATGCGCTTGATGTGCCCGGGCGTGGTATTGGGCTGGTATTCGAACACTTCCCGCTTGATAAACCCGCGAACCATAAACGCCAGGGGGGCAAACAGCAGCGCCAGGGAAGCCAGCCCGCCGTAGAATAGGCTCTCCGCCCCGCTGGTAAGCAGGGGAACGGTTTTCAGCACCCCGATCACCACAAAATTGGCGATGATTACGCTCAACAGGTCGTACTTCCACAGGATAAAGCTGAAAAATAGTCCCACCGCGAAAGCGATGATACCGTTCAGATAGACCGGCGAGACGTTGAGGTTGATGTCCCAGAACACCGCGGCGTCAATCGCCCATAACCCGGAGGCTACCAGCGCCGCGACCCACTTTCTGCCCAACAATTTATACAGATAGAGATTCCCAAAGAGACGATAAACCAATTCCATTAAAAGGCTGGCGGATATTGCCGTGAGGAGGGGAACCAGAAACCCCAGGGGAGCTGTCAAAACGTCGCGGTAACCTCCCAGGGAGACGGTTCCGTTCAGCCAATTCACCCCCGCCCAGGCCAACAGCGCAATGCCTCCCAGGGTGATGAGGCCGAAACTATAGCCCCTGAATGCGGAATAAGCAAAGTTGATAGTGGAAAAACGGCGGTTGATCAACGCGTTGAGGGAAGCTAATTTTTCGCCGAACTTTTCATGGGCCAGCCCCTCCCCCACGCTCCAGCCGGCCATTCCGGAAAGAGCGAAAAAGGGAATGGCAATCACGGACATGAAAATGAGAATCGCCGCGCCCACCATGTCAAAACTCAGTTCCCCGATCTGGACTCCGTCTGCCCGGAGCCGGAAATGAATGATCGACTTCAGGAACATGCAAATCCAGATCACCACGAACACGGCGCTGGCAGTGTACACCCCCACCTCCCCCTCGTGGTATTTTCTGATAAAAATGATCAGCAGGAACAGGGATATGAGGAAAAACATCGAGAGCGAAAGAACAAACCACAAGATCACATTCCCTTCCCGGTGCTTGAACTGCAAGGCGGCATGTTCCGGGAGATCGTAGAAGCGGGTATATTCCGAGACCCGGTCTCCCTGGATTTTCAGGGTATGGAATAAATTTCCCGGGGCCTGTTGGTACGGTTTTCTCCAGGTGAAGGTGTGATCGGTTCTTTTCTCGAAGCGCTGGCTGGTGACGTTGTCTTCGACGTAATCGGCGATGTCGATATCCTGCCGCTCTAAAAATTGCACCGCCAGTTGCCGGGCTTCTTCCTGGCTTAAATGGGCGCTTTCCGGGCGCGGCCACTCGGTATAATCGGGGATCTGGTGTTGAAAATTGACCGGTTTGCCGGTGGAGGATATATCCACGAAAAACCGTTCCTGGGGAGCATTGCGGGGCAGGTTTTTGAACCAGCGAATCCGCCAGCGGTAGCCCAGGATATCCGGGTTTTCGTGGCGCACAAGCTGAACAGATCTTTCCAATCCCACCTGCTGCTGCAAATACGCGAAGACATCTTCTTCAAACCAGGTTACCGTGGCGACGTGGTAATCTTCCAGGTTGAAGCCCATTCCCTGCAGGTAATCCCTGGCGATGTGGATAGCCTGGCGGCGATCAATAGTGAAATTGGCGGCTTTGTAAGGGTATATCCGGGGGAGTAAACTCACAAAAATAACCACTCCCGCAATGGTCAGGCCCGCCAGCAGAAGGTTCTGCCAAGTATTTCGCTGTGTCGTCATCCTGAGCTCCGCTTCTATATTCGTAAAACCCGGTTTCAGCGCCATAATTTGCGGTATTTTTACGCTCTATTCAACAGAGAAGTTACCCAGGTGATGGTTGGATGAATGGATTGATGGATGGGTGGATGGCGGATAACAATGTAAGGGCGCAGCACAAATTGCACAAAAAACCAAATTTCAGGATGAATAGCCCCGCGCTTCAGCGCGGCGGATGCAAAGTCCCCAAATCTCCTTTGGGGGCTTCAGCCCCGTGTTTTGGCAACACTTGGGGCTGAAGCCCCGATTGAATTTTTGTTGGATTTTCTTTTCCCCGCGCTGAAGCACGGGGCTATTGATCCATAAGTTTGTGCAATTTGTGCTGCGCCCACAATGTAACCATTCAACCATTCAACAATTACCTATACTCACAAAGTTCTTGTAATGGGTACAAAATGTGTCTATATTTGTCAGCGATTTTTTGGGAAACGGGGCGTAGCGCAGCCTGGCAGCGCGCCTGGTTCGGGACCAGGAGGTCGGAGGTTCAAATCCTCTCGCCCCGACAAACAGCAAAGGCGCTCTCAAGTGGGAGCGCCTCTTTCGTTTCGCGGAACAATCATCTCCATTACTCCAACTACCCTCGCCGTTATCGTAGAGTAGGCCGCTGGTGCGACCTCACGATCTACCCAGCAGCCCCTCATC
>CAZFVV010000080.1:0-22960 GCA_964522165.1 uncultured Calditrichaceae bacterium | reverse complement strand
TCTGCGAACTCCGCGTTCTCTGCGGTAAAACCTGAAATGTGACATTGTCGAACTACATACCTTGTCTCTGAAGCGCAAATCCGCAATCCCCAATTCAAAATCCCTCTTGTCCCTGTGAAGCCGGGGAATCCCGGTTCCACGGTAAACCGCCTTTACCGGGCACTCCCCAATCCGAAATTTGTATTGAATTATTCCTGCCGATAGGTTATGTTTCTTTCCGTTTCACTCTCGTGTTTCGAGAGGCAATCTCTCCTTTTCCGGCGTGCAGTGCTCTATGTAGGAAAAGGATGGCTGAGCCGGCGGAGGGGGTCGAATACATCTAAATCTTCTCAACTTAAACAGGGGAATATCATGGAAAGAAGAATACCTGCGGGGCTTTTTTTCTTTTTCATTATGTCTGTTCTTTTATTATGGGGAACGTTCAACCGGGGATTTTCCCAATCCCTCCCCGAAGAAACCTATTCCAAAGTGCGGGTGATGGCAACCTCGCCGGAAGACCTGCGGCTATTGCAGGAGTATGACGTCACCGTGGATCACTACTTAGGCAGTTTGAAAACCGGCATCGAATTGGTGATCAACCAAACCGAACTGACCAACCTCCAGGCCAGCGGGCTGCCTTATGAAGTTCTCATTCCCGATGTGAGCGAATACTACCGCAACCGGAGGCCGGCCACGGAAGCGGAGCTGGCGCAGAGCCGCCAAATTCAGGCCGCGGACAACGTTACCGGCTTTGGATACGGCAGCATGGGCGGGTTCTACACCTACGCGGAGGTGGTTGCGGAACTTGATTCCATGCGCCTGTTGTATCCCAACCTGATCTCCACCAAGACCGAAATCGGGCTGACCGAGCAGAACCGCATCATCTGGATGGTGAAAATCTCCGACAATCCCGATCTGAACGAATCTGCTGAAGAAGCCGCAGTCTATTACGACGCCCTGCACCACGCCCGGGAGCCGGCCAGCATGACGGTGATGCTCTATTACATGTACTGGCTGCTGGAGAATTACGGCATCGACCCCCAGGCCACCTACCTGATCAACAACCGGGAAATATTCTTCGTGCCGGTGGTCAACCCGGACGGGTACGTTTACAACCAGACCACCGACCCCAACGGCGGGGGAATGTGGCGCAAAAATCGCCGGGATAGCGTCGGTCCCTGTTTCGGGGTGGATTTGAACCGCAACTACAGTTTCGGGTACGGCGGCAGCGGCTCCAGCGGCGATCCCTGCTCCGATACCTACCGGGGCACCGCGGCGTTTTCCGAGCCGGAAACCCAGGCGGTGCGCGACCTGGTCGCCCTCATTCAACCGGCCATCGGTTTTTCCCTGCACTCGGTGGCGGGAGCGTACCTCAATCCCTACGGTTACACCAATGTTTCCCCGGAGTATGAAATTTACGCGGAATTCGCCTCCGATTTTGCGGAAGTGAACCAGTATTTGTACGGGCGAACCGACCAGATCCTCTCCTACACCTCCAGCGGCACTACCCGCGATTATTTGCACTCCGTGGGCACTTACGCCTGGACCCCGGAGATCGGGGGCAGCGACTTCTGGCCCTTCCAGTCGGAAATTATTCCGGTTTGCAGCGAAAATCTCTACGGCCTGAAATACCTTTCCTGGGTGGCGGGGGCGTTTGCGGATTTTCAGAATTATCAAATCCTCGGTTCGGGATACGCCCGCCCCGGCGATCCCCTGGCAATCTCCGTTTCCGTAAAGAATCGCGGGCTGACCCGCGCCGCGCAGCAAGTGGCGGTGAGCGTAACCACCAATTATCCCCACGTGACTCCCCTGGTCACCGCGGTGAATTATGATACCATTGCCGCCCGGCAGATCAAGCAGAATGTGTCTCAGCCTTTCCTGTTCCAGGTGAGCACCTCGGCCTCTTTTTTAGATGAAATTCCCCTGGTGGTCTCCATTGCCCAGGAAGGGGTGGAAACCGCCCGGGATACCATCCGCGTCACCGTGGGCAAAGCAGCGCCGTTATTTTTTGACGACGGGGAGAACGGGCGGGAAAATTGGAGCCAGAGCGGCAGCGGGCAGCAGTGGGACACCACTTTTGTAGATTTCTACAGCGAATTCCACTGCTTCGCCGATTCCCGCTACGGCAACTCTTCCAACAATACTAACAGTTATTTGACCCTCACCCAGAATATCAGCCTGGCCGGGGTAGAACAGCCGCGGTTGGAGTTCTGGGCCAAATGGGCCACCGAAACCGGCTACGATTACGCCCGGCTGCAAATCAGCACCAACAATGGGGCCAGTTGGACCACCCTGGCCGGGCAGCACACCCAGATTTTCGGCGGCCAGCCCTCCTATTTGGGCATCAAGCACTGGGTGAAGGAATCCATCAACCTGGCGCCCTACGCCGGGCAGCAGGCGCGCTTCCGCTTTTATATGTACACCGACGGCGGGCTGGTGGGCGACGGCTTCTATTTCGATGACTTCAAGGTGGTGGATTACCAGGACGTGGTGGTTGCACTGCCCGGCGACGAGACCGGGCTGCCGAAGGAGCTGGCCCTGGGGCAGAATTACCCCAATCCCTTCAATCCCACAACAGCGATCAGCTACCAGCTTCCCGCAATCAGCGACGTGGATATCCGCGTTTATAACGCCCTGGGGCAGAAGGTGCGCACCTTAGCCAGGGAAGCGCAGAAACCGGCCGGGTATTACCGCGTGCACTGGGACGGCAAGAACGATGCGGGGCAGGCGGTTGGTTCCGGGGTTTACATCTGCCGTTTGAGCGCCGGGGAGCGGGTTCTTACCCGGAAAATGCTCCTGATCCGGTGAGCAGACTGCAAAGTCTTTGATCAAGAGTTAAATTTTTTTACGCAAGGCCGGGAGTTCAAGGCTCCCGGCCTTTTGCGTTTACTGCAAGGGGGTAGCAAGTGGCAAGTCAATGTCGTTTAGCTAAGCGTTTTTGACCAAAAAGCCGTTGTCTAAACGGCATTGAGTGGCAAGCTGCAATTTTTCGCCCCCTCAATGGGATCAATACCAATCCGTGAATCGTCAACTTTACTTCTCACTTGCAACTTCTCACTTCCCCCTTCCTCCCTCAAAGATATTGTATTGCCAGTTGAAATACAGGTTTGGAAACATTATATTCCGGTCGTTTTTAAATAACCAAAGCGACCGCGTACTACCATGAAAAAAAGTAAGTTCTTTAGTAAAGCGAAGTTTAAAAACAACAAAGATTCCTCGATTTCCAACGAAGTGTACGGGCTGATCGTTTTTTGTCTCAGCTTGATGCTCTTTCTGGCCATCATGTCCTTTCACGAGGCCGATCCCACCCTGTTAGAACCGCGAATCGAGGGCAATGATTACCAGATCGAAAATTTTTTAGGCGGCGTCGGGGCCACCATTGCCCGGCCTATTTTTATGTTCACCCTCGGTTATGCCGCGCTGGTCTTCCCGCTGCTGCTGATGACCCTGGGCATTTTTATGATGCTCGATCAACCCCCGGCAAAAATGAAAAACGCCGCCATTCTGGCGTTGTGCTGGGCGTTTTTTATTTCCATCGTGCTGGCCCTCCCGGAATCTTTGCGTACCGGTGGGCATACCCAAAATTATTATCCCAGCGGAATGATCGGCGGGCTGGCGGCGGATACGGTATCCCGGTTCATGGGGAAATTTGCCCTGGGATTTCTATCCGCAGTGTACTTGCTGATCCTGCTCATGGTTACCTTCCGCATCCGGGTTTCCGCGGTGCCGCTGTTCATCGCAAACCTGGTTCAAAAATTGTTCTACACTGCTCCAACGGTGTTTAAGCCCCTGCTGGCCGCGGTGGCCAACTTTTTCCGCAAGCTTTCCGGGGCAGCCCAGGCAATCACATTGAGAAGCGAAAAAACGCCTACAGCGGAAGCGCCGCAATCGCCGGAAAAGCCTCAAAAGTCCCCGAAACCTTCCTTTTTCAAGCGTTTTGCCAGACCGCAGCCGGCCGAAGCTGCCGCGGAAGAGGAATACGTGGAAGAATTGGACTTCACCGGGCTGCCGGAACATACCGGGCCGGGAGAAACTGCCCCGGGCGCCGCGCCGGAAACGTCCTCCCCCGGCGGTGCGCAAGGCAATGCCCATCCCGCGGCGGAAATGGAGCCGGGAATAACCGCACCCGCGGGGGACGCCGCCGGCCTCTCCCTGGAAGAGCTGGAAATCGAAAAAATTGAAAAACCGAAAGGCATCGACTACGAAACCATGCTGCAGGAAGCGATGGAGAGCTACCAGATGCCCCCCATCGACCTGCTGCACGAGGATGAAACCGAGAGCAAGGTTTCCCGGGAAGAGTTGATGGCCAACGCCGATCTGCTGGAAAATACCCTGGGGCAGTTCAACGTCAAAGCGTTTGTCAAGAAGGTAATCGAAGGGCCGGTGATTACCCTTTACGCGGTTCGCCCCGCGGAGGGGGTGAAGATCAACCAGATCGTCAGCTTAGCCGATGACCTGGCCCTGGCCATGCGCGCCAAGGGCATCCGCATGATCGCGCCCATTCCCGGGGAAGCGGCCATCGGCATCGAAATTCCCAATCGCAAGCCCTCCACGGTCTATTTCAAATCCATCGTCAACTCCGAAAAATTCAAAAACCATCACGGGGAGCTGGTGTTAGGCATGGGAAAGACCATCGGCGGGGAAGTGTTTTGCGCCGACCTCACCCGCATGCCCCACCTGCTCATCGCCGGGGCGACCGGATCGGGCAAGAGCGTGGGGATCAATACCATGATCACCAGCATCCTCTACCGGGTGTCGCCCGCGGACGTCAAGTTCGTTTTGATCGACCCCAAGAAGCTGGAGCTAACCCAGTACGCCCGGCTGAAAGACCATTACCTGGCCTACTGCCCGGACATCGACGAAATCGTGATCACCCACCCGCAAAACGCCATCCTGATCCTGCGGGCGGTGATCAACGAGATGGAGGAGCGCTACGACATGCTTGCCCAGGTGGGGGTGCGCGACATCGTTTCCTACAATAAGAAAATCCGGTTGTTCGAAGAGACCGGCCAGAACCCCGACGGCTTTCGGAAATTGCCCTACCTGGTGGTGATCATTGACGAGCTGGCGGATTTGATCCTGACCGCGGCCCGGGAGGTGGAGGAACCGATTACCCGGTTGGCGCAGATGGCCCGGGCGGTGGGAATTCACCTCATCGTCGCCACCCAGCGCCCCTCGGTAGATATTTTGACCGGCCTGATCAAGGCCAATTTCCCCACCCGGATTGCCTACCAGGTGGCCACCCGCCCGGACTCCAAAGTGATCTTAGATATGTACGGGGCGGAAAAACTGATCGGCAACGGGGACATGCTCTTCCTGCCGCCGGGCACCGGCAAGCCGGTGCGCTTGCAGAATCCTTATCTTTCCGGCGATGACATCGAAGCGACCATCAAACACATCCGTCGCCAGCCCAAATTCCCGCCTTACGAATTGAAATTATTCCGCGAGCGCGAGGAAGCCAGCGTGGAGGCGACCAAAAAGTTCCAGCAGGACGATCTGTTCGAAAAAGCCAGGGAGATCGTCATCCGCCACCAGCAAGGATCCGTATCCCTCTTGCAGCGCAAGCTGAAGGTCGGCTACGCCCGCGCCGGGCGGTTGATGGACGAGCTTGAGCAGGCCGGGGTGGTGGGACCGGGGCAGGGCAGCAAACCCCGGGAGGTGCTGATGGCCTCTTTTATCGATGATTTGAAGAAGAAGTAGGGGGGGAGTGAAAAGTGTAAAGTGAAAAGTGAAAAATGGACAAGAAACCATTAGAAACGAAATACTAACTCGACAATGTTAATTTCAAAAAATTTAGACAAGATGAACAGGATTGACTGGATTTTGTTCAAAAGAACGATCAAAAGTAATATAAATAATCCGGTTTGATCCTGTGAATCCTGTCAAAAAATCCTAATTTAACATTGTCAAGCTAATCATAAGGATTGAGTCGGTATGAAATTTAGGAAAGAATTACTTCTGAAAATCGTTGCGGTGATGTTGATGGGCGCATTTTTGCCCGGCCTGATCTACGGCGCGGACGCCGATAATATCATTGAGAAGGTGCAGAAAAAAGTCCGTTCTACCAAAACCATCCGCATCCAGTTCAAGGAGATTGCCCGCTACCAGTTGACCGGCACGGTCAGCGAGGTGGATGCGGTGTTGCAAATGGAAGGAAAGGATAAATTCCGCCTGGAATCCGAAGACCAGGTGCTGGTAAACGATGGAAATACTTTTTGGCGCTATAACAAGCTCGATAACCAGGTGCTGGTGGATTATGCCAAAAAAGAGGAGCAGGAAGTTTTTCTGAACAGCTTTCTGTACCAGATCAAAGAACACTATTACGGCCAGGTGGTGGAGGAAATCAAAGAGGGAGGGAAAAAGAAGCACGTCTTAAAACTCACCCCCAATCCTTCGGAACAGAGCATGTTTACCGCTATTAAGGTCTGGGTGGTGGACGGCACCTGGGAGATCGACCGCATTATTTATACCGATTATAATGCCAATGAAACCGAATACCGGATTGCGAAAATCGAATTCAACCCGGTATTGGCGAGCGCGATTTTCACCTTTAGCCCACCCGAAGGCGTTCAAGTCGTCGATTTGCGCCTGTAGAATTTTTGGGATCGCAATAAAGATTTGGCAATTTACGCCGAATAACTATCTCTTATTCGGCAAGTCCTTTTTATGCCTATTGATTTAAGAGGCCCGGGGAAAATAATTTACCACCATAAATGCGCAGGAATATTCCATACGTTGGCCTTCCCTGGTACAGCAAAAAGGGCGAAAGAGCTAACATCGAAATATTAAGGGGTAGTTCGTGGAAAGTTTTGTGGATTCGCAAGAAAATGAACAACAGTTAAGCGTGCAGGATTACCTGCGGGTGCTCTATCGCGGCCGCTGGATCATCCTGGCGTCTTTCCTGGGGGTGCTGATCGTTACCGCCTATTTTACCTTCACTACCAAGCCGGTGTACCAGGCGCGGGCGAAGATTCTGGTGGAAAGCCAGGGGGCGATGCAGCGGGCGATTTTCGACGCCAATTATCTCAACCCCCAATCCACCACCATCACCAACCAGGTAGAGATTCTGAAAAGCCGCACCCTGGCGGAGCGGGTGGTGTTAGCCCTGGAGGCGGCGTCCTACCGGGATTCGCTGGCCATTTTCCAGCCGAACGAAGACGGCAATTATATGATCCTCCGCAAACAGGTGGACTGGATTATGTCGCACCTGGAGGTGATTCCCAAAACCGATACCGATATCATCGAAATTGTTTTCTCTGCCCAGACGCCCTTCGAGGCGGCGGAAATCTGTAACACCGTCGCCAGAACCTACCGCTTGATGAATAAGGAAGCGAACCTGGCGGAATTCAAAGACTTGCGCCAGTTCTTAGAATTCCAGTTGAGTAAAAAAAGCGAGGAGTTGAAACGCTCCGAAGATTTGCTGCGGGTATTCCGGGAAAATGAAAAATTAGTCTCCTTAGACGACCGCACCAAAGAATTGATCACCCAGTTGGCGCAAGCCCAGGCCGCCATGGAGGCTACCCAGGTGGAGCAGGAAGCAGTCCAGGAACAAAAACGCAACCTGGAAAAGCAACTTGACGAGCGCCGCCAGTTGCTCTCCTCGGACGTCACCCAGATTTCCAGCCCCCTGCTCGGCGAATTGCAGCAGGAATATGCCCGGATGGTCAGCGAGAAGGTGAAGTACGAATCCCTGATCGCCCAGGAGCAGTCCATCGATCCGAAAGTGTATCAACTGGAATTGAAAAGCCAGGGCAACCGCATTCGCGCGGTGCAACAACGATTAGAAGAAGAGGCGCAGCGGATTGCCACCACCAGTATGGTTTCCGATCCCTTGCAAATCGCCCAGAATCACATTACCACGATTCTGCAGCTTGAAACCAACATCAAAGGCAATACCGCCAAGATAAACGCTCTGCAGGAGGTGGTCAGCCAGTACGAGCAGGAACTGGAGAAATTGCCCGGCCAGGGGCTGGAACTGGCGCGGCTGGAACGGCAGGTAAGCGTGGACCAGAACATTTACGCCTTGCTGACTGAGAAATTAGAAGAAACCAAAATTTCCGAAGCCGGGCAAAAGGAAACCGTGCGGGTGGTGGATAACGCCATCGAGCCGGAGGAACCGATCAGCCCCAAAAAGCGGCTGAACCTGCTCTTAGGAGCGCTGATCGGCCTGGGGCTGGGCATCGGGTTGACCTTTTTGCTGGAATTTTTCGACGACTCCATCAAAAATCCGGAAATTCTGGAGAGGATGGGTTTCCCGATCTTGGGAATCATACCGGAAATTTCCTCCCGGGAAGCCATCTCCCGGCGTTTTTCGACCAACGGCGGGGGGGAACGGGAAACCGTGGAAGACGAAACGGTCGCTTCCCGCCTGGTCACCCACCTGGACCCCAAATCTCCCGTTTCGGAAGCCTACCGCACCCTGCGAACCAATATTCAGTTCCAAAGGCTGAAGAACAAAGAATCTACCTTGATGGTCACCAGCTCCGCGCCCAAAGAAGGAAAATCCACCACTATCGCTAACCTGGCGATTACCATGGCCCAGATGGGCAGCAAAACCCTGTTGGTGGATACGGACTTGCGCCGCCCGGTGATCCATTCGGTGTTCAACCTGGGCAAGGACCGGGGCATCACCAATTTCCTGTTAGGGAAGATGAGTTTCAGCGAGATCGTCAAACCCACCATGGTGGATAATCTCTCCGTGGTAACCTCCGGCCCCCTGCCGCCCAACCCCTCGGAATTGTTAGCCTCGGAGGAGATGGATGAGTTCATCGAGCAGGCCCGCTCCCATTTCGACGTGGTATTGTTCGACAGCCCCCCGGTGATTGCGGTGACGGACGCGGCGATCCTCAGCACCAAAGTTGACGGGCTGATCTTAGTGGTGAAGGCGCATCAAACCCAGAAAACCGCCATCGCCCGGGCCAAAAATTTGCTGGATAACGTGAAAGCCCACGTGGTCGGCTGCCTGCTCAACAGCGTGAACGTGGAGCGCGCTTACGGCTCTTATTATCACTACTACTATTACCACTACTACAGCTATTACGGGCATGATTTGAAACGGCGGAAAAAGAGCAATATTGCTTAAACGAGAGGAGAAGAAATGAGATTAACCATTGTCGGTAGCGGTTATGTCGGGCTGGTTGCAGGAGCGTGTTTCTCGGAAAGCGGGAATAACGTGATTTGCATGGATAACGACCCCCGGAAGATCAAGAGCCTCACGGAAGGGTTTATCCCGATCTACGAACCGGGACTGGACTTACTGGTGAAACGAAATCAAAGCAATGGACGGCTTACCTTTACCACGGATATGCAGACCGCGGTACAGAAATCGGACGTGATTTTTATTGCCGTGGGAACCCCGCCGGATGAAGACGGCTCCGCGGACCTGACCCACGTGTTAGACGTGGCCCGGCAGATCGGGCAGTATATGCGGCAGTATAAAATCGTGGTCAACAAGAGTACCGTGCCGGTGGGAACCGCGTTTAAGGTGCGGGATACGATTGCAAAGGAGACCAGCCTGCCTTTCGACGTGGTCTCCAACCCGGAATTCCTGAAAGAAGGCGCGGCCATCGACGATTTTATGTATCCCGACCGGGTGATCATCGGAACCCAAAACCCCAAGGTGGCGGAAACCATGCGGGAATTGTATTCCCCGTTCGTGCGCACCGGGAATCCCATCATCATCATGGATGAATTGAGCGCGGAGTTGACCAAGTACGCCGCCAACGCCATTTTAGCCACCAAGATTTCGTTCATGAACGAAATCGCCAACCTCTGCGACGCCATCGGCGCGGACGTGGAAATGGTGCGCAAAGGAATCGGCTCCGATAAACGCATCGGCTACTCGTTCATTTTCCCGGGGGTGGGGTACGGCGGTTCCTGTTTCCCCAAGGACATCAAAGCGATTGTGCGCGCCGCCGAAAAATATAATTCCCGGCTGCGGGTTCTGGAAGCCGTGGAAGAGGTCAATGAACGGCAGAAATTGATCCTGGTGCCTAAAATCCTCAAGCATTTCGGAGGAAGTATCAAGGGCAAAATCATGGCCATCTGGGGGCTCAGCTTTAAACCGAAGACCGATGACATGCGCGAAGCGCCTTCGATCCCGATCATTCACGAGCTGCACAAACTGGGGGCGAAGATCAACGCCCACGATCCTGTGGCGATGAATGAAGCCCGCCGTTTAAAATTAGATCACTATGTAACCTTGTTCGACGATTATTATGAAGCGATTCGCGACGCCGACGGTTTGGTGCTGGTTACGGAATGGCTGAACTACCGGGAACCGGATTTCGAACAGATTAAGTCCTTGATGCGCACCCCGGTCATCTTCGACGGGCGGAACGTGTTCCATCCCGCCAAGATGAAAGACCTGGGATTTACATATTACGGAATCGGAAGGAAGTAGTGTTATAGTTTTAGTGTTCGAGCGTTGTGGTTTTCTTACAGCCAAAACACCAAGACACATAACACCTGAACACCCTTAAAAACTCAAAACGCGTAACTACGGAAGGTTTGTATGGAATTGCTGCAGAAGATCAAAGATCATCAGGCGACGATTGGCGTGGTTGGATTAGGATACGTGGGACTGCCGCTGATCCTGGAATTCGTGGAAGAAAAATTCCCCACCCTGGGGTTCGATATCGACCCCGCAAAAGTGGAACTGCTGAACAAGGGAGAATCTTACATCAAACACATTCGGACGGAGCGCATTCAAAAGGCGCTGGCGCGAAAATTATTCCGCGCGACCGCCGATTTCAGCGAATTGAGCAAGGCCGATTGCATTTTGGTGTGCGTTCCCACCCCCTTGAACAAAAACCGCGAACCGGATATTTCCTACATTGTCAACACTTCGGAAACCATCTCCCAATACCTGCGCAAAGGGCAGTTGGTGGTGCTGGAAAGCTCCACCTATCCCGGCACCACCGAGGAGGTGATGCGCCCGATCCTGGAAAAATCCGGCTTGAAATGCCATGAGGATTTTTACCTGTCATTCTCCCCGGAGCGGGAAGATCCCAATAATCCCAAATACAATACCAAAACCATCCCCAAGGTGGTGGGGGCCAACCATCCCCTTACCCTTGAGCTTACCAAGACCCTCTACGACCAAGTCATTGTGCAGACCGTGCCGGTGAGCAGCAGCCAGGCCGCGGAGGCCACCAAGCTGTTGGAAAACATCTTCCGCAGCGTCAATATCGCCCTGGTAAACGAGATGAAGGTGATCCTCGACCGCATGGGCATCGACGTATGGGAGGTGATCGAAGCCGCCTCCACCAAGCCGTTCGGGTTCATGCCCTTTTATCCCGGGCCGGGGTTAGGCGGGCACTGCATTCCCATCGATCCTTTTTACCTGACCTGGAAGGCGCGGCAGTACGACATCAGCACCCGTTTTATCGAGCTGGCCGGGGAAGTGAACACCGACATGCCCTACTACGTGGTCAACAAGGTGATGGACGCCCTCAATGAGCAGCGCAAGAGCCTGAAAGGGTCGCGGATTCTGATCTTAGGCATGGCCTACAAGAAAGACATCGACGATTTGCGGGAATCGCCCACCCTGAAGCTGATGGAAATCCTGGAGCACAAGGGCGCCCGGGTGGATTACAACGATCCCTACATTCCCGAACTGTATCCCATGCGCCATTACGATTACGAGCACCTCAGCGTGGAATTGACCCCCGAAAACCTGGGCAGCTACGACGCGGTGGTTATCTCCACCGACCATTCCGCGTATGAGTGGGATTTCATCGTCAAGCACGCGAAGATGGTGGTGGACACCCGCAACGCCACCGCCAAAGTGAAGGAAGGGCGGGAGAAGATTTATAAGGCGTAAAGGAGTGCAAAATTCATTTTGCACGCGGCAATTAAAAAGCCCGGCTGGTATTAACCAGCCGGGTTTTTAGTTCGGAATAACTTTGCTGAAACTCTTACCAAAACGTTTTCAGATCTATTTCAAATCCTTTCAGCACCCGGGCACGGTAAATCCCTCGCCGGGGAACAACCGCCAAAAATTCAGTTTTGATTACACCCAACCATCCTTTAAATTCACTTCTCACAAGTTGTTGACGTTGATTTAAAGGCAGATCGCTATGGCTAAGATCCTCAAAATTTTATTGTTTGTTGCCATTCTTCTGCCGGTTGTTCTCGCTGTGACGCTGCTGGTTCTCTATTCCTACACCCCGGTGGTGGACCGGGCGATCATTCACATCGTCAATAAGCTGGCGGAGGATAATATCCGCATCCAATACCGCCAGCTCTCCGGCAACCTGCTCGGCGCCGTGCGCATCGACGACCTGACGGTGATCTTTTCGGAAGACACCCTTGCCTGCAAACGCGTGGAGCTGGATTATTCTCTGCTGGATTTTGCGCGCAAGAAATTCGACGTTCAGCAACTGGTGCTTATCCGTCCCGTGGCCCTGCTGCACGCCGCCCCGGAAGACACCGCCGCCGTCCCGGATACCACGGAGTTCCAATTAGACTCCCTGGGCGCCGAAATCAACCTGGAACAATTTCCCTTCCTCAAAGTGGAGCGGTTGATCGTTAAAGACGGCAGCGTGCAATACAAAAGATCCGGGCAAACCGAAACGATCCGGAATCTGCAAATGCAGTTCTCCGCGGAAATTACCGAGCAAAAAATTGCCGTGCAGCCCAAATACTTGCGCGCTTATTGGGAAAACCGCAATATCACCCTGCAAAATCTCTCTTTCCAGTTGATCGGCAATAAACAGCGCATTACCCTGAACCAGTTGGAAGCGAAAATCCCGGAGGCCAACCTGGTGGGGCACGGGGAAATGGAGTTCGAACCCGAGTTTCGCTTCTTGCTCTTTGCCGATACCACCCGGATCGAATTTTCCCTGATCCGCAAGCTCTGGCCGGATTTTCCCTATCAAGAGGGATATTTGAGGGCCTACGGCTCCTTTTTAGGGGTGCCGGGCAATTTCGTGGGCGATTTCTTCTTCGACGGGAAGTTCGACAGCCTCACTGTGGATCATTTGAGGGCCAATTATCAGCGATTGGGGGACCGTTATTACTTAGAAGACCTGGAATTCCAATCCAATTTGGGGCGGATGAACGGCTCTGCGGAGCTTTCTTCCCGGGGACGAAACCGCATCGATCTCCGCTTTGCGGATCTGAATCTGAAATCTGCCGGGCTGACCGAACAGCCCTTCCGACTGAACGGGGAGATCGATTTCGATTTCCGCAAATGGGACCTGGAACGGCTCAGCGGCAAGGGCAATATTCTGCTTAACCACTCCGACCTGGGCTACGCCCACCTCGATACGATATTGCTGAAATTGGAAGCGGAACGGGGAAACTGGCAAATCTTCCCGCCCTCGCGGCTGACCTTTGGCCCCGGTTCGCGGTTTTTACTGGAAGGCAAAATATCCCGGGAGCGCCAGGCCGATATTTTTCTGCGCACTTCTAAAAACAATCTCGACACCCTTTTCAGCCGCCTCTACCTGCAAGACATGGGAGGGAACGGGAGCCTGGACGTGCATCTGATCGGGCCGGTCAGCGATCCTTCCCTGAGAGGGGAATTGTACCTCGATAGCCTGGTGGTTCAAAATTCCACTATTTACGGGGTGGAGGGCAACGCCGACGTTACCAACCTGGTCACCAACCGCCAGGGATATTTTGACCTGAGCATCGCCACCGGATTCCTGGGGAATATTTTTTTGACCAGCGGGGAAATCAAATTCAAATTCAACCGCAGCCAGATTCTGTTCGACCCCCTGCAATTCTACAGCGAAGAAAATTTTGTTTTCGCCCGGGGATTCCTCAATTTTCCCGAGAACCTGGTGCTGCTGGCGCTGGACAGCCTGCAACTCCAATATGAGAAATATTCCATCCGCAACGATAAACAGATCAGCGCGGAGTACTTTAGCGACACCCTGCGGGTCAACGCGTTCTCTTTGAGAGCGGCCGACGCGGGGTACGTCAAATCCGGGGGATTTTTCGCCTTCCGGGGAAACAGTTCCTTTTCCCTGGACTTGAAAAATATCCGGCTGGAACCGTTCAACCAGTATTTTTATTGGGACCACCTCCTTACCGGGTACGTGGATTCCGAAATAGAGCTTTTCGGGGAGCTGGCCAAACCGGAGATCGACTGGCGCATCCAATTGAACGACCTGGTGATCGACCGGCATCCCCTGGGCAAAATAAGCGGGGATTTTTCCCTGAAAGAGCAGCGTTTGACGGTCAATTTTTTCGATTACGAGAGAAGCGCCGATTCTTACGTTACCGTCAACGGCAGCGTGGACTTGCTTTTAGGGGGGCAGGACAGCGCCGGCTGGAAGATCGGGAATATTCCCCTGGACCTGAACCTCGTGATGGGAAATCTGCGCTTGCAGGATTATACCTCTTTTTACGAAACCAAATATCCCCTGGAAGGAACCCTGAGCGGGCGGATCGACCTGGCCGGGAACGTATCCAACCCCCGGGGAGAATTTATTTTTAAGGGGGAGAAATTCCGCTACGCCGACTATATCATCCCGGAATTTCAGGCGGAGGGGCGGATTCAGCCTAACAAATTGTTGTTGGATTTGGCCAGCGTCAATTTTTTGAATAGCATCATTAAAATCAACGGGGAAAAAACCCTCCGCTGGGATCCCCGCCGGCCGGCCGAGGCGCTGGCAGATAAGAGTTTCCGGATGCGGCTGAAGGTAGAAGAAGACAGTCTCAATTTCCTCAGCGTGATGAACCCGGAATTGGACCGCCTCACCGGGGACATTGATATAGATCTGCTGCTGGCCGGCAACTACGATGATCCGCGTCTGATAGAAGGCGACATCCGGGTGGACAACGGAACCCTATTCCTCTCCAAGTTGGAAAACAGCATCGGGGATCTTTCCCTGAGAGGCCACATGGAAGGCAGCCGGCTCATCCTCGATAAATTTGACGCCCGCTCGCCCAAAAAAAGCTATTCGGGGAATTTTTTAAAGAGATGGTTCGGGGAATTGAAATCGCTCATTTTTCCCCAGCGCCCCACGGGATACATCAGTTGCAGCGGGCATATTGATTTTCCGGAGGAGTTGATCCGCCCCCGCCTCCACCTGGACGTGGGGATGAATAACGCTTATTTCAACTACTTTCTGGAAAACACCCGCATGGTGCTCAGCGCCAATAAATTGCACATCAGCGGGCAGGATACCATTACCATTTCCGGGGAGGTGGTGGTGGACGAGGCGGACGTGGAGTTGAATTTTGCGGAATCGGAGAAGAACCTGCTGCTCACCACCACGGTACGGGAAACCCCGCCCTTCTTGCAGTATGATTTCGCTGCGGAAATCTTGCCTAAATTCGTCATTCGCAGCAACGAGGCCCTCAATACCTTTAATATGAACCTTTCCGGGGATTTGCGGATTACCCAGGAGCCGCGCGGGCTGTTGGAGATGTACGGCACTCTGGAAACTTCCGGTAAATATTTCATCCAGGGAGAAGATTTTTCCATTCAGAGCGGAAAAATCGACTTTGTGAACCCGAAAGAGCTGCCGGAGCTGAACCTGGTAGCCCAGAAGCGCAAGAACAATCTGATGTTCAATTTGAACGTGCGCGGGCGCTTGAATGAGCCGGAAAAGGAGCTGATTATCCAGGACGAGCAGGGGAATACCCTGCCGTACCCGGATGTAAAGGACCAGATGGCCTTGTTGCTTTTCGGGGTTACCTTCGACCAGTTGGGCAGCAACACCGACGCGCTGCTGTTAGAAAAAGGGGAGCAGGTGGTTACCCAGGCGGTGATTGCCACCATTGAGAAGGAGGCCCGCACCTTCACCGGGCTGGATCAAATCCGCCTGGAGACCCAGGAGAGTTTTTTTAGAAACCGCCTGAACCAGCCGGCAACCCTGGCCCTGGGAAAGTACCTCACCCCCAAACTCTACCTGGAATACCAATCCCGCCTGGAATCTTCCAGTCTCGGCAACCTTCCGGCGCCGTCGCTCTCCTGGGAGGCGGGAAACCAGATTTATTTACAATACCGATTGAACCGGAGCTGGTCGTTTTCCACCATTTTCCAAAAAACCTATGAGGGGAATGACAAGGTCAAACTGGACATTAGCTGGCAGGTTACGTTTTAAGAATCGCCATCTCTTGGCGGCGTTGTTGTTGCTGCTACTGGCGCCGGCGGCATTCTCCTCCACGGGTTTGAAAGTGGCGCGGATTACCTTTACCGGGAACCGCAGTTTTTCGGAAAAAGACCTCAAAAGCATTCTCAAATCCGAAGAAAAAAAAGATTTCAATCCCCGCTTCCTGAAATTAGACCAGATTCTGATTACCAACTATTACACCCAGCAGGGCTACCTGGATGTCTATGTGACCAGCTCTTTCGATAAAGAGGAAGACCGGATTTTCATCGAATACCAGGTAAATGAGGGGAACCGCTATTTTCTGAACGGGGTAACTTTTTCCGGAAATACCCTTTTCTCGTTCGAAGAATTGCGAAAGGCCTTCAAGGTGAAGGACGGGCAGGCTTACAAACGCTCCGAGATCGAGATCGGCCTGAATAATATCGAGAACATGTACCTGGATAACGGCAAACCCTACGTGCTTTTTACCGACCGGGAGCGGGTCAGCAGCGACTCGCTGATCGCCGTGGAAATCCAAATCCAGGAAGGGACGACGGTAATTATCGAGGACCTCGAATATGAGGGGTTGGAGCTGGTGAAAAGCTTTTTGATTCGCCGGGAATTGGAAATCAAAAAGGGAGACGTTTTTTCCCGGCGAAGAATTGAAGCATCGCAGAAGAACATTTACAGCACCGGTATGTTCAAGATGGTCAATTACCGGTTAAGCCCGGTAAACGAGGACCAGTCGCGGGTGAAGCTGGTCTGGCGGGTAGTAGAAAAAAAGGCCTGGTGGGTGGGGCTGCGCTTCGGGGTGGGGTATGAAAATGGGGACGCGGTGGGCAACGTGACCACTTTCGACCTCACCGCCGAAGGGGGGCACCGGAATTTATTCGGCACCGCCCGCAGCGTCTCGTTGCGCTATATTACCTCCCTGTTTTATGGCCGGGAGAATCCCGATGACGCTCGCAAACAAATTCTCAATCCCCGCGACCAGGTTAGTTTCAGCTTTGTAGAGCCCTGGGTGTTGGAAACCCGCACCCCGGGCATTTTCAATATTACCTATTCCCGGCAGCGCCAGCCGGTTTCCGTGGTTCCCCTGGACATGTTCTCCGCTTCTTTTAATTTAAGCCATCAATTCAAAAATTACTGGTCTTACACCGGGGGAGTATCCTATCAGAAGGTGAATATCCAGGAAGAGCCGGGCGTCAACGTGGATTCTTTGCTGCAACAAGTGTCGCAGGGGCAGGATGAAATCTATGCCTTCAATTTTAATCCCTTACAAGACCGGCGCGATAATATCTTAATCCCCCAAAAAGGTTACCAGACCGAAATTCGCAATCGCATTGTCTATTCTACCAGCCGGTTGAACGTTTCCACCGCCGCCGCCGGCAGCGATACCACGGTAACCAATGTTTTCTACAAAGCGATTGTGCAATGGTCGCGTTACCAGCCCTTTGTTTTTAAAAACAGATGGACCCTGGCCACCCGCGTTCGCGCCAGCGGATTTCTGGAATTCGGGGGAAGAAAGTATATCGAATTCATTCCCACCACGGAGCGGTTTTACCTCGGCGGCGCTTCCACCATCCGGGGGTACGCGGAGCAATCGATTGGCCGGGAGCGGCTGGTATTAAATCCGGACGGTTCCGTGAAAGAGGTTACCCCGATCGGGGGGAAATATGTGCTGTTAGGAAACGCAGAGTTGCGCATTCCCTTGTTCTGGCTGTTTTTCGGAGAAGTCTTTGTGGATGCCGGTAACCTGTGGGAAGAAATCGAGGATATGGAATCCTTTTCCCTGAAAGTTGGCAGCGGAATGGGACTGGCGGTGGCCACTCCTTTCGGGCCGATTCGCTTTGACTATGGGGTTAAATGGTTCCCTGAAAAGGGAGAATCGCCGGGAGAATTCCACATCGGAATTTCCTTCGCTTTTTAATTGGATTTGGAAAAATCACATTTTTTTTTAAATTATTCGATTCGCTTTCGAAATTTCACGATGATGGTCTGTAAGCAGGGATACTACAACTTTATGCAGGAGTTACTATGAACAAGCAAAAAAGCGCTACCGATCTTCCTCGGTTTGCCCTGATCCTGGGGAGCAGCAGCGGGTTTGGGGGGGCCGCGGCGGCGCGGCTGGCAAAAGAAGGATACGATATTTTCGGGGTGCATTTGGATCGCCGGGCGACCATGCCCATGGTGGAAGAGGTGATTGGCAAAATTGAAGCGGCGGGCCGGAAAGCGGTCTTTTATAACGTCAACGCCGCAGATGAAGAGAAACGAAAAGAGATCGTCGCAGATATTCGCCGGCAAATCCCACCGGGACTTTATATTCGGGTGTTTTTGCACAGCCTGGCATTTGGAACCCTCAAGCCGGTCATCGAAAGAGACCCCGCCAACGCCCTCAACAAAGCCAACGTGGAAATGACCCTGGACGTAATGGCGCACTCTTTGATCTATTGGGTGCAGGAATTATACTGGAACGACCTGTTGGGGCACGGTTCCCGGGTGTTTGCCATGACCAGCCACGGCAGCACCAACGTGGTGCCCATGTACGGGGCGGTTTCCGCCGCCAAAGCCGCGCTGGAATCCTATATTCGGCAACTGGCCATGGAGCTGAAGGACGTCGGCGCCACCGCCAACGCCATCAAAGCGGGGGTAACCGACACCCCGGCGCTGCGCAAGATTCCCGGCCACGAACGGATGATCCGCACCGCCTTAGGCCGCAATCCCGCCGGGCGGCTGACCACCCCGGAAGACGTGGCCAACGCCATCGTCGCCCTCTCCAGCATCAACGCCCAGTGGATTAACGGAGACGTGATCTCGGTGGATTACGGGGAAAACATCGTTGACGGGTGAAAACAGTGTTGTGGTGTTTAAGTGTTATGGTTTTCAGGCGCTCACCAAAGAGTTGGTGGAATTGCACCATGGGGAAATTTCGGTGACCAGCGAGGCGGGCGAAGGCAGCACCTTTACCGTGCGCCTGCCGTTGGGGAAGGAGCATTTAAAACCGGAACAGATTGTTGAAATTGTTAGTGGTGAAATCAACTGAAAAAGGTTGAATTATTTCGCCACAGCATCAGAAATTGTAGCGCAAATTAATCACCCCACTGGTATAATATTGCTCCAGCACCCCAAAGTTGGTGGCGCGGTTGGGGGCGTAGGTGGCATACAAATGCAGCCGCTCGCCGGCCGGGTAAACCAGGGAGATGCGCGGGGTAATGCTGCGAAATTCGCGCACTTTTTGCCGTTCCCGCCGCTGCGGGAAGGACCATTCATCGCGGATGAACCAGGAAACCCCGGCAGTCAGCTTCAGCCCCAGCACATTCCCATGTTGAATGAAAAAGTTCAGGTAGTGGGCGGTCAGTTCTTTGTTGACCCGCCGGGTAAAATCTTCCTTGAAAAAGGCGCCGTTGTCCTCTTTTTCCCACTGGTAGAGGGTGTTCAGGGAAAGATTCCGGGTCAGTTGAATGTTGAGGGAGTCGGTATAGATCAATTTGCGAAAAACGAAGCTGCGCACCGTGGGAAGGAGCTCTTCAAAATCGAACACGGTGTAATTCGCCAGGATGCGAATTTCGCTGCGGTGGCGCACCGCCTGGCTGATGCGATGGTCGAACGCCGCCCCCAATTGATAAATGCGGTTCCAGTTATTGTTCTGGCTGCGGCGGGAGCGCAGGTAAATCTGGTGAAAAAGATACACGTTCCCTTTCAGGGTCAGGGAAAAATACTCGCTGAAGCGGCGCCCGTAGCCGGCGTCGATAATGAAGCGTTGCTCGTCACGATCTTCCCGCAACCGGGGATCGTCGGTGAGATTTTCGTAAACGTCCGGAGTGTTGTATTCTAATTTGGTATAGGAAAACCTGCCCCAGAAGTTGTCCTTTTCGGAAGGAAGAAACTGCAAGCGGGTGTTGAAAGCGGATTGCAGGGTGCTGATGTCGGTGCGAACCCCGGGATTGTTATCGTTTTCGGTTTGGGAGAAGAACAGGCCGGTGTGCCAGCGGAGCGGGCCGAGGAATAATTGGTAATCGATCTGGTTCTCCAGTGAAATCTCTTTGCGGCGGCGATTTTCCTGGTAGGGATTGCTCTGGTCGATGTCGCGGTTGCGGAACGCGGTCACCAGGGCGAGGGCCGAATTGCCCGAAAAACGGTACTGCAACTGGTTGAACACAAAGCGGCCATTGATGATCACCTGTTCCTGGGGGGCAGGCTCGCCGGTAACGCTGCTGTGCGGCGCAATATAATAACGGCTTTCCGAAAACTGGTATCCCACCCGCAGGGAGTCGCTCGCGTAGGGGGAGAACTGCCGGGTCCAGCCGGTAAAAAAGGTGTGTTCCTGGTTTTTCCGACCCGGGAACCCGTACACCACGCTTTTCAGGTCAGTGTCGTTTAAATACCCTCCCATGTCCAAATGATTGATCACCAGCCCCAACTGGGAATACCACCCCCGGTCGCGGTTGTTGAACGCCTTTTCAAACGCGAGGCCCAACGCAGGTTTTAGCTGAATGCGGGGATGAACGGAAATCCCTACTTCCTGGGCGGCGAGGTGTTTGTTGAACTCCCTTGCGGTGCTCTCATCGGAAAAGATGCGGGATTGCAGAAAGGTGCGGCTTTGGAAAAGCGAGCTGAGCCGGTTGTCCCAGTAAATTTCCAGGCTATTTTCATCTCTCCAAAGATCGGTTTGGTAAGATTGCTGGAACAGGCGGCTGATGAATAGATCCTGGAAGAGGAATTGAGAGTTGCTCCCGGTATTAAATCCCGCTTTTATCTCTCCCGCCCAGTACCAGCTGATATAATCTTTGTTGAAATCCAACCGGTAAAAAGAGGGGGACTGCGCCCATATAGCGCCCGAACATACCGCAAAAAAGATCAGGATGGCAATAAGATAGCGGGGGGTGATGCCCAGAATTGTCAATTGGCAATTGACAATTGGCAATTGGCAATTAAAAATTCGCATAGGCGTGTAAGCAGAGCCGGAAACATTCACTCCGGGGTGACCTTGTACACTTCTTCGTCATCGCGCTTCAGGTTATATTTTTCCCGGGCGACTTTTTCGATTTCCTCGATGTCCTTTTGCAGTCTCTCGATTTCTTGCTGTAAACGTTGGTTCTCCGCTTCCAGGCGCTCTTTGTCTCTCAATAGCTCATTGCGCTCGCGGTATAAACCGTAGAGGTTGAATAATGACTTGCCCCCGGTCAGGAACGACACGATGAGAATAGCCAGGAGCGTTAGGAGTATCCAGGTGGAAATTTGCTTCGGTTTCCGCGTAACGACCCGGTAGGTTTTTTTGCGCGACGTAGAGATCAAGCTCATCCCTAAAATGGGTTAAAATTTTGCCGGGTGAATGGCGAATGGTTGAATGGATACTTGGCTAAATGGCTGAATGGTCAATTAACCTTACCACTTAGCATTTAGCCATCCAACCATGTAACCATGTAACCATTTAGCCATCCAACCCTTCTCTCGCCAGCTCAGCGCAGCACCCGCTTGCCCGGGAATACCGCTACACCGCCTAAGTATTCCTCGATGCGCAGCAGTTGATTGTACTTGGCGATCCGATCGCTGCGGGAAGCGGAGCCGGTTTTGATCTGCCCGGCGTTGACCGCCACGGCAATATCCGCGATGGTGGCGTCCTCGGTTTCCCCGGAGCGGTGGGAAATCACCGTGGTGTAACCGGCCCGGTGAGCCATCTGAATGCAGTCGAAGGTTTCCGTCAGGGTTCCGATCTGGTTTACTTTGATCAGCACGGAGTTGGCGATATTCTTGTCGATGCCCTGTTGCAAGCGTTTGGTATTGGTGACGAACAAATCGTCCCCCACCAGTTGAATTTTCCCCCCCAACTTCTGGGTGATCTTTTTCCAGCCGTCCCAATCGTCTTCCGCCATCCCGTCTTCGATGGAGATGATAGGGTATTTATCCACCAATCCGGCGTAGTAATCGACCATCTCCGCCGGGGTCAGCTCCCGTTTCTCCGATTTCAAAATATAACGTCCTTTTCCGGCGTCAAAAAACTCGCTGGAAGCAGGATCGAGGGCAAAATAGATATCCTTGCCGGGTTTGTAGCCCGCGGCCTCCACGGCCTGAACGATCACCTGCAACGCCTCTTCGTTGGATTTCAAATCCGGCGCAAACCCTCCTTCGTCGCCCACCGCGGTGTTGTAGCCCTTCTTGCCCAACACTTTTTTGAGGCTGTGAAACACTTCCGCGCCCATGCGCAGCGCCTCGTGGAAGGAAGCGGCGTTGACCGGCATAATCATAAACTCCTGCAAGTCCACGTTATTATCGGCGTGTTTGCCGCCGTTCAGGATGTTCATCATCGGAACCGGCAGGGTTTTGGCGTTAAACCCGCCTAAGTACTGAAACAGCTCCAATCCCAGGGCTTCCGCCGCCGCCTTTGCCGCGGCCAGGGAGACTCCCAAAATGGCGTTCGCGCCTAATTTGCTCTTGTTTTCGGTGCCGTCCAGCTCCAGGAGCATCCGGTCGATGGCCAGTTGATCCACCGCATCCATCCCTATCAGTTCTTCGGCGATAATGTCATTCACATTATGCACTGCCTTTAAAACCCCTTTTCCCAGGTAGCGGGATTTTTCTCCATCCCGCAATTCTACCGCCTCATGTTCCCCGGTGGACGCCCCGGAGGGAACCGCGGCAGTGCCTTTTACGCCGCTTTCGAGGTACACATCTACTTCTACCGTGGGGTTGCCCCGGCTGTCGAGAATTTCCCGTGCGATCACGTCAACAATCATGGTCATTTGAAAGCTCCTGTTTTCGGTGTGGTCATTTATGGTCATTTGTAGTCATTGATCGTCATTACGCTGCGCGGTCATTAAGCGTCATTTGGCTGCGCCGTCATTGATGGTCATTATTTATTCGACCGACGGGAAATTAACCAAACTTGGCCCGCAGCGCAAGCCGGGAAGTAGATTGCAATTTTGTTTTCC
>CAZFVV010000079.1:0-23156 GCA_964522165.1 uncultured Calditrichaceae bacterium | reverse complement strand
ATTATCCCCAAAATAAAGGGTTGTTTGTTTTCAGAAAAGTTCATATTTTCTTCGCGCTCAATAAATGATCAGGTCAAATTATCGGTAGTCCTACACAGGTAATGCTGCTATGCTCTTCGACCGCCTGCTTTGTCATTCCCGCGAAAGCGGGAATCCACGATTTCTGCTGAGTTTATGGATTCCCACTTGCGTGGGAATGACACCGTACACCTCCTTAAGCAGCATTAATCGTTTAGGACTACCAAATTATCAAACTGCCATATTCTTGTCCGGCAGTACGAAGAAGAAATTTTCAAAGCGAGCCAGGAATTCACCATCTGATAAAGCGATAAATTCTCTTTCTCGCCGCTCCCGGGTTTGATCGGTTTGCACTCCCACCCGGGATTCTCCAAGAGGGATATAACTCCATGCGGTTTATCGTTCTGGAAGCGCAGAACGATGAGTGAGAATTTTTATCCATTAATCCCCCTCATCCTTCCATGTCAACACAGGAGAAAACAGCCCATGTTTTCAATGAGAATAATTTTTGTTAACGCCCTGGCGCTGGCCCTGAATGTATTGCTGCTATCCGGCGCGCTGGCGCAAAAACCCCTCCCCAATCGCCACCTGGAGATGGTTCCCGAGGAACAGGAAGCGTTCTACCGCTTCGAGAATATGCGGGTGAGCAAGGAAACCGGCGCGCCCCTGGCGCTCTACCGGGTGAATTACCCGGTGCAGCCGGCCGCTCCGGAAGAGATGGCCCGCCAGTACCTGCGCGAAAACGCCGCCCTGCTGATGATCGAAGCGGATTTGAGCGACCTGCGGCACACCGCCACCCGGGAGACTCCCGGCGGCTACCACGTGCGCTTTTTGCAACAGGTGCAGGGCTACCCGGTGTACCGCGGCGATATCGTGGTCAATCTCGACCGCAACCACAACGTCACTTTCGTGATGAACAGCTACAAACCGCTGGCGCGGCTGGATAATCCCGCGGCAAAAACCTCTCTGGTTCAGGCGGAGCGGATCGCCAAACGCTACCTGAACGTGCGCGGCAGCCTCCAGTTCGAAAAACAGGAAACCGTAGTCTATTACCACAAAAACGTTACCCGGCTGGCGCACAAGATCACCGTGGTGCCCGCGGAGGATACCTTCGGGGAGTGGGAAGTGCTGGTGGACGCCCACAGCGGGGAGATTTTCCGGGTAGAGGATAAGGCGCTCTACCGCGATCCCCATCCCCGCACCCAGGTTCCCACCAACGGCTCCGGGCGGGTGTTCGATCCCGATCCCCTCACCCGCGCCGGGGCGCTCTACCAGACCGGGGGACAGTTCGGGGACAATAACGACCAGGATACCGATTCCTTAGTGGCGCAGATCGTAACGCGCACCCTGCCGGATATTGATTTCAGCGGCGGGCAGTATCGCCTGAACGGTCCCTACGCGCAAATCGTGGATTTCGAAGCGCCTTTCAACGGCCTTTTCAGCCGCCCCGACAGCCTCTGGCACTTCACCCGCAGCCCGGCCGCCTTCGAAGCCGCCAACGTCTATTACCACTTAGATCAATCCATGCGCTACATTAACGATACCTTAGGATTCGACCTGATGCCCTTCCAGTACACCGGCGGGGTGAAGGGCGATCCCCACGGGCTGAACGGGGACGACAATTCCCACTACATCCCCGCTACCGGCTCGCTGGCCTGGGGCGAGGGCGGGGTGGATGATTCCGAAGACCCGGACGTAATCCTGCACGAATTGGGGCACGGGATTCACGACTGGATCACCGACGGCAATCTCTCCCAGGTGAACGGCCTCAGCGAGGGCTGCGGGGATTACTGGGCCAATTCCTACAACCGCGGCCGCGGGTTTTGGACTCCTTCCGATCCGCAGTACTACTGGGTGTTCCAGTGGGACGGGCACAATGAGTTCTGGAGCGGGCGGATCACCAATTACACCGCGCAATATCCCGGGGGATTGACCGGGCAAATCCATACCGACGGGCAGATCTGGTCCTCTACCCTGATGCAAATCTGGGACGACATCGGGCGCGCGGCCACGGACGCGAATTTTCTGGAAGCGCTCTCCATGACCAACGGCGCATCCGGCCAGGAGGACGCCGCCCAGGCTTTCGTGCAGGCGGATATCAACCTCCACGGCGGGGCGAATTTGTGGTCCATCGAACAGCGCTTCACCCAGCGGGGATATAACATCACCGTGCCGGTTCCCTCCATTACCCACACCCCCCTGGGAGATACCGAGGATTTGACCGGCCCCTACCCGGTAAGCGCCGCGATTTCCGCGGCCTTCCCGCTCAGCGAGGTGAAGCTGATCTACGGAACCGGCCCCGCGTTTACGGATACGCTGGCGATGGCCGCCTCCGGCAACGTCTATAGCGCGGAGATTCCCGGCGCCGGCGTTCCCACAACCTATCGCTACTACATTTTTGCGGCGGATTCCGCCGGGCTGGCCAGCACCAATCCTCCCGGCGCCCCGGCCAATTACCACTCTTTCACCACCGGGCCGGATACCGAGCCGCCGGTCATCGTGCACACGCCGTTGAATAATCAAGCCTACCTGCGCTGGCCGGCGACCGTGCAGGCGCAGATCACCGACAACCTCGGCATCGGCTTTGCGATGGTAGATTACCAGGTGAACGGCGGCGCGCTCACCGGCTCGTTCGCGCTGCTGAATACTTCCGGCAGCGTTTATGAGGGGTTTTTCGATATCGATACTACCATGGTCGCCATCGGCGATACCGTGAAATACCGCATCACCGCGGTGGATTCTTCTGCCCAGGCGAATTCGGCGACCCACCCGGCCAGCGGCTACCACTCCTTCGCGATCATCGAGGCGGCCGGGTTGGTGCTGCTGATCGACGACGATCCTTCCGCGGATAAAACCGAATTCCGCAGCGAAAAAGGGCTTTCCAAACGCGATCTGCACAAAAATCCCTTCAGCGCCTCCGCCGGCCTGATGGAAAACGCCCTGGCCGACGCCGGGTACTTAGTGACCGTGGAAGCGCCCAATATCACCAATCCCGCCACCTGGGGCAGCTACGACCTGGTCATTTCCTCCAGCGGGATCAGCGAGAACAGCCTCAGCAACGCCGCGTATCGCAACGCCCTGGTCACTTATTCCCAAAACGGGGGAAAATTCATCATCGAAGGGGGAGAGGTGGGCTGGACCTGGCGCAACGATACCCAGGTAAAGACCTACCTGATCCATTCCAGCACCTGGCACGCGGATAACGCCGGGGCGCTGCAACGGGTCAGCAGCCAGGCCAACCATCCCATCGCCAACGTTCCCCACGCGCTGCCGGTCAGCATCCCCATCACTTACACCGCCTACGGCAGCGAAGACGCCATGCTGCCCACCGACGCCTACGTCATCTACAACCCGGTGAGCCGCCCCGGTGACGCGGGCATTTCGGTGTATGATGACAACGCCAATCCCCTCAGCGCGCAAAGCGTTTACTACGCCTTCAATTTCGCCCAGGTGAGCGACACCACCGTGGCGAAAAAGCTCTTAGAGAACACTGTCGCCTACCTGCTGAACCCGGAAACGCTGCCCAACACCGCGCCCGCGCCCTTCAGCCTGCTCAGCCCCGCGGACGGGGATACCGTGGCCTCGGTGGATACCATCGGCTTCCGCTGGCGCGCCGCGGCGGATGCGCAGAACGATCCCCTTTCCTATACCCTGCGCATCTTCAACGGAACCGCGAATATCACCATCGGGAATATTTCCGACACCGCCTACACCTACACCGGCGGGGGGCTGGATCCGAATAGCCTGTATCATTGGACTGCCCTGGTCTCCGACGGGGAGTTCACCACCGCCAGCCCGGACACCTTTGCCTTCCGCACCCCGCCGGTGGTGGGCATCGGGGAGGGTCTTTCCGGGGTTCCCGGCGAATTCGCCCTGGGCCAGAATTATCCCAACCCTTTCAACCCTTCCACGGCCATCAGCTACCAGCTTGCCGCGGCCGGCGAGGTGGAATTGAGCGTGTATAACCTGCTGGGGCAGAAGGTTCGCGCCCTGGTGAAGGGGAAACAGGCGGCGGGTTATTATACCGTGCAGTGGGACGGGAGGAATGAGGGCGGCAGCGCGGTCGCCAGCGGGATTTATATCTACAAAATCACAGCGGGAGACTTCACCGCTTTCCGCAAGATGCTGTTGATAAAGTAGCCGCGCTTCGGTTATGAAACTAAAAATGCCGGCCTCGCGAGGGGCCGGCATTTTTAGTTTGAGTGGCTATGGATAAATGAGTAAATCTCTGCTCAGCGCTTCTTCGTTTTGGCTTTCCCCGCCTTCGCTTTTTGGGGCGCAGCGGTTTTCTTCTTGCTCGCGCCGTTCATGTAGTTCGGCAGCTCGTTGAAGAAGTGCAGGGAGGTGCGAATTCCCCCGAAGAAGTTATCCAAATTGAGGAATTCATCCGGCGCGTGGGCGTTTTCATCGGGCAGGCCGAAGCCTAACAGCACCGTATCCAGCCCTAACATTTGCTTGAACTGCACCACGATGGGAATGGAGCCGCCTTCGCGCTGGTAGAGGGGCTTTTTGCCGAATCCTTTTTCCAGCGCCGCCACCGCCGCCATTACCCCGGGGCTGTCGATGGGAGTAATCGCCGGCTCCCCGCCGTGCAGGTCGCGCACGGTTACGGAGACGGTTTTGGGGGCAATCTTTTTGATATGCTTCTCGAACAGTTTGGCAATCTTCGCCGAGGTTTGATCCGGCACGATGCGCATGGAAATCTTTGCCGAAGCTTTGGAGGGCAGCACGGTTTTGGCGCCTTCCCCGGTAAACCCGCCCCAGATGCCGTTGCACTCCAGGGTGGGACGCGCCCATACCCGCTCCAGGCTGGTGTAGCCTTTCTCGCCGTAAAGTTCTTTCACGCCCAACTCTTTGGCGTACTTTTTATCACTCCAGGGCAGTTTTTTGAAAGCCTCGCGCTCTTTTTTGCTGAGCGGGCGCACGTCGTCATAGAAGCCCGGGATGGTGATGCGCCCGTTTTTATCGTGCAGTTGGGCGATGATCTCCGTGAGCGCCTGGATGGGATTGTGCACCGTGCCCCCGAAGGAGCCGGAGTGCAGGTCCTTGTTCGGCCCCACCAGGTCGATCTGCATGTAGGCCAGCCCGCGCAGGCTGTAGCAAATCGAGGGAATGCCTTTGGCGAACATGCTGGAATCGGAGATCAACACCAGGTCCGCTTTCAGCAGTTGTTTGTTTTCTTTCACGAATCCGGCCAGGTGCTCGCTGCCGATCTCCTCTTCGCCTTCGATCAGCAGCTTGATGTTCACCGGCAGGGAGCCGGCATTTTTGAGATACGCTTCGATGCTCTTCAGGTGAATGAACACCTGGCCTTTGTCGTCTGCGGAGCCGCGGGCATAGAGTTTCCCGTCGCGAATGTCGGCCTGGAAGGGCGGGGAAGTCCAAAGTTCCAGCGGTTCCGGGGGCTGCACGTCGTAATGGCCGTAGAGCAGCACCGTGGGTTTGCCGGGGGCGTTCAGCCAGTCGCTGTACACAATCGGGTGGCCGGCGGTGGGAAAGATCTGCACGTTTTGCAGCCCGATCTTCTTCATGTGATTGGCGGTCCACTCCGCGCAGCGCTTCACGTCGGCGGCGTTCTCTTTGCTGGTGCTGATGCTGGGAATGGCCAGCCACTCCTTCAGCTCCGTTAAATAGCGATCTTTGTTCTGTTCCAAGTAGGAAAGCAGTTTCTCCATAGGGCGGTCCTCCATCGGTGGGTTTGGGTAGATGTTAGCTGCTTCACTGCTAATCGCGTCCGCAATTATAGCTGCGCATCTCGCATGTGTTGTTTTTATCCTGACTGATGTTACGATGGCTGGGTGGTATCTGGAATTCTCCGAGTTCAGCCGGCAGCGGAACCTTATGAGGTGACGACAAATCGAAAACTTTCTTGTATCAAATAAACGCTCCAACTTACGATTCCGAAAAGCTTAAAACCATCTTCGAAAAAAATGCGCCAGGGAGAATTCCAGTACTGCCCAAAAATATCAATAGTCTCGGATAACCCGAGAAAGATGAGTGCGAAGATAAAAAGACGATGATCCGAATGGGGTATTGTTTCCCGGAATTTAACGATATACCATCCAATGAGAAGCACATAAATGACAAAAATAGTTTTTTGGCCGATTTCCAGGTAACGGTAAACAAGGTCTTCGTGGATTAGAAAAAGATCATCAAGTGTAAATATAGCTGTAACCACGCCGGACCACAAAAAGAAGCGGAATACCGGTCGCGCCGCTTTTCTGTTGTGAAGAACGGCGCTGGTAAAAAAGCAAATACCGGCGGTGCAGGCCCAAATCAGTATGCCGAGAGTCGATTGAATGCCCGTAAGCGGATGCGCGTTGATGGTGCTAAGCGGATCGCTGCTGAAAAAGCTGAAGGGGATGCCCGCAAATATGTTCGCAACAATCGTGATGCCGAGAAAAACTGCTACGATGCCATAAATGGCGACAATTACCGGAAACTTGAAACTGCTATCGCCTGGTGAATGATGATCCATTTGCTCTCCATTTAAGAATGCCAATCATCGGTTGATTTCTTTTAACCGCTCCCGGAGAGAATCCCTCTCCGGAGGAGCGCCTTCGGTATTGGAATAAGCCCCCACGGGGCTAAGAAATCACTACGAAATCGCGGAGAAAATCAAGAAAAAAATAAAAAAACTGCTCTACCCGGGTGTTTTGGGGTGGTTTCCTTCCCAAAGCAGCGTTTCGGGGGCGGCAAAACACCCCAATCTTTGCGAGAACCTTTTAAAAATTCCCCACGAATGTCGCATAGAACGCCATCGCTTTCACCAAATGCTCCACCGGGATTTGCTCGTAAGGGCTGTGGGCGTGCTCTTCCCTGCCGGGGCCGAATCCGAAGGTGGGGATCCCGTGCAGCCCCATGGTAGCGATGCCGTTGGTGGAAAAAGTCCACTTATCTACTAAAGGATTGGCGTTGAACAGCTCCCGGTAACTCTCCACCGCGGTTTGCAGCAAGGGGTGATGCTCTTCTAACACCCAGGTGGGGAAATACTTTTGCATCGGGAAGACCTTGCCGGTGTAAGAGGGGGTGGCATATTGCTCCAGCCAGACTTTTGCCTGCGCTTTTCTGAAAGCGGGCAGGCTGCGGATTTCCTCCAGCGCGGTGTCGATGGTCTCCCCGGCGGTGAGGCGGCGGTCTAAGTGGATGGTGCAGGAATCCGCCACCGCGCAGAGCGAGGGGGAGGTGGATTGGATCTCGCTGATGGTAACGGTTCCCTTGCCCAAAAAGGGATCGTCTTTCAGGCGGGTATTCAACTCCTCGATTTCTTGAATGATGGGCGCCATCTTATACACCGCGTTCACGCCCCGCTCCGGCGCGGAGCCGTGGCAGGAAAGCCCCTCGGTTTTCACTTTGATCTCCATGCGCCCGCGCTGCCCGCGGTAGATGTTCAGGTTGGTCGGCTCGGTGAGCAGCACCGCGCCGGGGATAAATTTTTCTTCCTCGATGATATATTTCCAGCACAGCCCGTCGCAATCCTCCTCCTGCACCGTGCAGGAGATCCACAGGGTCACGTCATCCGGCATTCCGATTTGTTTGAGGATTTTCCCGGCGTACACCGAGCTGGCCAGCCCGCCTTTCAGGTCGCAGGCCCCGCGCCCGTAGATAATGCCGTTGCGGAAATCGCCTTTGAAGGGATCCACTTCCCAGAGATCCGGGTTGCCCACGTCCACGGTGTCGCAATGGCTGTCGATTGCCACCACCCGGCGGCCGCTGCCGATGCGCCCCAGCAGGTTGCCTAACCCGTCGATGCGGATTTCATCGAATCCGATCTGCTCCATCTCCGCTTTGATGCGCTGAATGACCGCCCCTTCCCGGCTGCTCATCGAGGGAATGGCGATGATTTCACGTAAAAATTGCGCGACTTCCGCTTCCAGGGATTGGGCGAGATTGAAAATGGCGTTCATGGTTCCGGTTTCCTTTGTGTCCGTATCTGTATTTTTATTAGTGGGAAAAAGATAATCACAAAGGGGAAGAAGATAAAGCTGAAAAAGAGATCGACGGGGGGGTTGAACGGAGTAGAGTATTTGAAGGGTATGGGGGAGCTTAGATCGCAGCGGATGGTTTATATCGCCTGCTTAAATCTCTGATACCGCTGCTCCAGCAATTCCTGATCCGGCCAGTTGCTCTTTGAAGCCGGCAGGATGATCTTTTGGGAATGCAGCAGCTTCAAGCCGTGTTGCAGCATCGGCCCATCCTCTTCTTCGAGAACGTCCCGGCGAACCTCTACGGAATAATCCGGGGTTATTCCGATAATAAAACTGTCAAACGCAGCGTGATGAAGTTTGCACAGGGCAATGCCGTTGCGGATGATCGGCTCGCCCTTCGGCTGGCTGTCCGGGATAATATGCGCGGCGTCTAATAATTCCAGATGCCGGAGCCGGCACAACGCGCACTGTTCGCGGTAGGCTGCTAATACCCGCTCCCGGAATCCTTTCTGATGTAGCCGCCTCCGGGTCGTCGCGGTGATATATAGTCTTCTGGCCTCGGTTCCCTGATCGGAGACTGCCAATTTTCCGCTTACCTCGGGTTCGGAATATCTCAGGCTCGATTGATCGTCAACTGCAACATGGAAGGCCAGGGTTTGGGGGGCATCTCCCACAATATACACCGGCCACACCGCCATATATTTGCCCGGTATGATCCCATGAAAATAAATGAGCGGAATTCCTTTTCGATACGCCTCTCGCAGCCCCGCGTTATCGCGGTGATTCGGATCGCTGCCCCGGTACTTATAGAGTAGAAATCCGCTCGCCGGATCATATCCATCCTCATAGGGACTTTGGGGCGCGGTGGTGATGGAAAGGGGAATATCGAGCAGTTTCGGCTTGAAAATCCCTTGCGGCGCGACCAGGGGGATTCGCTCGTTTTTGAAAATAAATCCCTCTTCTAACAATGCCCGCGGCAAGACCTCTCCGTGAATATTGACCATATCATTCAGCCAATCGAATGCGGCGATTCTGATTTGGTAGTCTAAGGATGGGGAGGCGGGTAGGAGCAATTGGGGGTCTTATCCTTAAAAAAACATGCTGCTGAAATTCATGTTGCCAGATCAAACGGTAAATCGCTAATGTCTCGTAATCTTCTACCTTCAATCAGCATATTCAACATATCCAGTTGATCTTCATTTTTGATATTCTCGATGGCGGTTTTCAACTCATTTAAAGCAAAGTAATATACACAGTCAATATCCCCAGTTCCTAAAGCAAGGCTCGCAATTCTTATTGGGGTTGGTTCGGCAGTAACCGCAACAATATGAGGCAGTTTCCCTTTGCGATTTCTAATGAGATTTAAAGCCTCTGTTCTGGTATTTTGTGCCCGGTCGCTTCGTAATGTCCATTTACAAGAGATGCTCGCGTGTAGAATTGGCTTTGGAATTTCCACGTTAGTCTTGCGAATTGGGGTTAATCTGGCAACGGCATCTGATGCGTTGATTAGTTTTTGAGTCCGATTGATCTCGTCATCAGATATCGGCTCCCTGGCAATGATTATGTCCGGGCTGACTACGTAATCTTGACCAAGAGTTGTAGCAAGTTCTCGGTTCCCTTTGATAATTCTATTAATTCTGGTTAAATCTCCATAATCGTCAAATTCTGAGGTTTCAGCAATACTCGAACATATCCACTTTCCAGGACGAATGTGCTGTAACAGGTCAAATGCTTTCTCTAAAAAATCCTTAGTAATCAGTTTGAATAATTCTCCGGCGGTTTGTATGGAGATATTTCCATCGTTTGGCTTGTAGCCAATTAGGTTAACCAGTTCCCAGGCAATTTCTCTGCTTGCAGTATTACTGCCGTCTGTGATGCCAGGATACTCCCTTGTTCCAGCTTTCTTTATAATGCGAATAATTTCTTCGCAAATTCGGCTATGATACTTACTACGTAATTCTACAATTGTCATTTAGTTCTTCAAGCTCATTAATGTGCGACATTTGAGGCGAAAACTCTACCCGGCAAAAATATTTAATCTATGATACTGAATATATTCCAGTTTAATATTATAATTGATAGGTTTTCTAATTGCCTTGCCTTTGATTGATGCCAACATTTCTCTAAGCGGGGTACTTAAGCTTTGGGTATTACTCGTGGTGACTATCCTTAAGTTATCATCAAACGAAATATAACCCTTGTCAAATAATGAATCATATAAGCTAAACAAACATACTCCATTCGAAGGATCAAGCCTTGTGCTGATCCTCGAAGACCAGGGTATAATATGACTGGCAATTAATAAATTTTCCTCACGAATGTCTGTTAAGCAACATTTATATTCAAAATTTTCTAAAACCTTACGTCTGAAAAGAGATTGTCGTAATCTTCCATTTATTTCAATTTTACGATTGTGAATAGCATACTCATTTTCTTTATCCTCATCGGTATAAAATTCTTCTAGATCCTGAACATTGGGTGTTAAATATTCCAACTGTCCGTAAAATGGATTTATGTCTTTTTTTATACCTGTTTTGTACACCTCGAGTCGATGATTTATGATCTTTGCTGTCCAACGAAGAGCATCTCTATTATCATGTGCCAGTGTTCCCAAAACGAATAAGTCTTTTACCTCTCTAAATGGAATAGCATAGAAATCGGTTTCTTTATCAATATCTCCAATTATGATAATATTGAAATCATCCCCAAATTTTTTCTGGTAAAAACTGACTCTGTTATAATAAAAATCCAGCCAATAATTGTTTTTAGGACTGGCTATCCGAACGTAATTTGTCTCTGATAATTCACTCCTGTTGATATATGCCCAATTTTGCATTGTAGGCGTTCCAATAGATTTTAATTATGGGGGAAATAACTTATCGAATCAATGAATCTACGCTTAGCATCTAAATTCGAGTCATATTGGTATTAAATCCCTATCGCTGTAAGAACTGGATAAAATATAAAGTGGATAGTTGAATTTACAAAATTGTTTATTCGGCAATTCTTAAATCAAAAAATAGCCATTCTTCTGAATAACTCTCTCGCTCAACCGCAATTCCTTCTTAAAAAAATGCCATCATCTCCCCAATCCCCTGCACGGAATTCTCCAACTCTTGCTGAATAGTTCCCCAACTCTTGCTGATGTTTCCCCCACTTCCCCGCGCCAAATTGCACAAAACAAGCGCCTCTCCCGGAAAAAGCCTCCCAAAAGCAGAAACCCCCGCCCCCCCCAGAGCACGAAAACACTAAAACATGTACTATCACGTAGTCTTTGACAATTTAAGGGTTGCCAATCCGTCCGTGGTTGCAAAGTTCATTTCCGAAGCTCCCCTCCCGGGAGGGGTCGGGGGTGGGTCGTGCGGCGTGCAAATTGGCTCGGCTCCCGGGAATTCCCTCCACTCTGTGCTCCCTGACCCACCCCTAACCCCTCCCAGGATGGGAACTGGAGTCGCCGCTACTTGATACTCGCCGAATTGTCACAGACCACGTGATAAGACACACTAAAACACTCAAACACCATAACACTCTTTATTCCCCCGGCTGAATCCAAAAAGACCCCCAGTCATTCTCCAGCCGCGCTTTCATGCGCAGCAGCTCGAAATGGCGGTTCGGGTTCAGGAGCGCGTCGCTGCGCGCTAACTCCTCTTCGATCCGGCGCAACAGGATGTCGCGGTTGAATTTGGCGCTGTACTGCTGCGGCGCCTTGCGGAAGATACCCCAAAAAGTCTGGCCGGCCGCCCGGCTGCGCAGCAGGCCCCGGTCATCTAAGCTGTCCAGGGTGCGCCGGAAAAGTGAAAAACTGAGCGGGGCCGCAGGGCGGGTTTGAACATAGTGCAGGTACAGCTCCGCCGGGGTCAGGCCCGGCTCCTCCCAGAGCAGGCTGAGCAGTTGAACATCCTGCTCGCGCAGGGCCAGCTCCCGGGGCAGGCGAACATTTTTGCCGGATTGGGAACTCATCGCCCGGCTCGCCGCGGCGGAGGAGAGCATCAGGGGATTGGAGCCTTTGGCCCCCTCGGAAGACATCTCCCACAGCGCCTGGTCCATCAAATAGCGCGACTGGTGCTGAAATCCTTCCCCGTATCCCCCGGGAATGAGCGGGGCGGAGAAGCGCAGGTTCAGGTCGAATTGGCGGCGCCACTGGGGAGCGGTTTGGGGCTGGAAGCGGAATTCAAAGGGCTGGCTGAAGGGGGTTTCCCGGTTCCAGATCCACAATTGTATCCGGGCGGCGGCGACCTGCTCCGGGGAAACCGGCAGCACGGCGCTCGCGCTGTCCGGCGGCGCCTGCCCCCCGGCGGGGGAAACGAGGCTCGCGAGGAGCAGGATCGTCGGCGAAAGGTTTCTTCTCATTGCGGAACCGGAAAACACGAACGCAAAACAGGGGATTATCATAAGAAAGAGTCGCAATCTCGATTATGCAACCTCATCCCGCTTTGGTTTGAGCTTCAGCTAGCTTCTCGCTCAACCAGAGGTTGATCAGCGTTTGGGAAGATATACCTTGTTTATGGGCATATTCGCCCAATTTGCGCGCTAATTCCGGTTCCAGGGCGGTAAGGAAAAACCGTCGTTGGAGATCAACTTCAAATTGCGCTTCCCGGGTTAAGTCCCAGTAATCGCCCAGGTCATGGGTGTCCCAAAATTCTGCTGCTTCTTCAATGGTTTTGAAATGATCGGGAATCGGATCGCGTTTTTTATTTTTTGCCATAACGCCGTCTCTCTTTTTTTGTCATATCTCTGGAGTTAATCACCAGCGCTTCATGAGTGGTTTTATGGACAAAATAAACGGTTAAATACCGGCCTGCGTCTGTTCTTCCGAACGCTGCATGTAAATTCTCTCCCTCAATATCACTTCTTTCAATAAATCGGAAGAGAGGTTTGTTTTCGAAAACTTCTTCCACTTCGTAAATTTCAACATGATGTTCGAAGTTCAGCTGATTAACTGATGTTACGCGAATCTCAGCACTCGGGGCTGAAGCCCCAGGAAATTTGGACTGAGAACGCTTTTATCCCCGAACTGAAGCTCGGGGCAATTCAAACGTAACCCGCTGTCATAATAGAAGTTACTCCATGAATTGCCCCGACATTCATGTCGGGGGACAAAGAACTCAAATGGAAAATCATTGGGGCTTCAGCCCCGAACGATGATAAGCGCGTAACCTCAGTTATTAACAACATCCTTTAGCCAGATAATACCGGTTATTTTCATAATCAACCTGCACCAATTTAGGTTTTTTCAGCAAGAAAATCAAGCTTGCTGGATACCCCCGAATTTCAAGCCATTTTCACTTTTTCATTGAACTCCCGGATCAACTCGTCGATCTCCGCCGCCTGATTGCGGATGCCCTGCCAGTAACCGGGATAGTCGTACCACTGCGCGTTCAGCTCTTCCAACTCCCGGCCCTGCTGCTCGATCCAGGTGAAATATTTCAGGTTGTGGATGCGCTTGCGGTCGTAGTAGGATAGTTCCAGCATGTTATCGGTGCCCAGGCCGAGCAGGTAGCGGTGATGGTCGCGCAGCGCCAGCGCCGGGCGGTATTCGCCGAATTGCGCCCGCAACTCCTCGATCCGGCTGGAATAAAGCTCCATGGAGTCGGTCAGGATGGTGAACACCACGTCGCGCTCGCTCAATTCGTAGTATTTGGCGAATTTGATCGCCGCCGCCAGGTTGCCGATGCCGGAAATGCCTAACAGCGGCAGCGCGGCAATCTGCGCATCGGTTAAGCCCACACTGCTCAAATACGCCTGCCCCGCCGGTTCGTTGAGCAAACGCAGCAGGTTCATGCAATTTTCGTCGTCCACCGCGATCACCATATCGGTGTTGCGCAGGTTGTGAATCCAGGGCACGTGCTTGTCGCCGATGCCCTCGATGCGATGCCCGCCGTAGCCGTTCACCAGCAAAGTGGGGCATTGCAGCGCCTCCGCCGCGGCGATTTTGCAGGAAGGGAATTTCTCTTTCAGGTAATCGCCCGCCGCCAGGGTTCCCGCGGAGCCGGTGGCGCTGATGAACCCGGCAAAGCGGTCGCCCTCGGCCTGCCCCAATGGGGCCAGCTCTTTTTCCAGAACCTCCGCAATCGCGCTGCCGGTAACGTGATAGTGCCAGAGGTAGTTGCCGAATTCATCGAACTGGTTGAAAATGACCACGTCGCTGCGGGTGCGCCGCAATTCCCAGCACTTATCGAAGATCTCTTTCACGTTGGATTCGCAGCCGGGGGTGGCGATCACTTCTCCCGCGATCTTGTTCAGCCACTCGAAACGCTCCCGGCTCATCTCCTCCGGCAAAATGGCGATGGATTCGCAGGCTAACAGCGCGGAATTATAGGCCCCACCGCGGCAGTAATTCCCCGTGGAGGGCCACACTGCCTTCTGGAGGGTGGGGTCGAATTGCCCGGTCACTAACCGCGGCGCCAGGCAGCCGAAGGTCGCCCCCACCTTGTGTGCGCCGGTAGGGAACCACTTGCCCACTAAGGCGAAAATCCGCGCTTTCACGCCGGTGAGCGCGGAGGGGATTTCCAGATAATTCACCCCGTTAAAACCGCCTCCGCGCTCCTTCGGCTCGTTTTTCCAGGTGGCGCGGAAGAGGTTGAGGGGATTCACCTCCCACAGCCCCACGTTTTTCAACTTCTCTTTGATCGCGGGGGGAATTTTACCGGGGTCCTGCTGTTCCGCAAAAGTGGGGATGATAATATTTCGTTCCCGGGCGCGGCGGACGGCGTTCTGCAACCCTTTTTCGTGGATGTCGAGGTTGATTCTCATGGAGAGGCTCCTTTCGGGCGGCGATGGTTTATAGTGAATTCATGGTCCATCAAATGGAAAATGAAGATAACCAGGGAAGGGTTTGCAGTAAATGAGAAAAAATATCCGCCGGGTGGTCTTCTTCCTCGCAGTATATTTTGGGTTAGATTATGTTAATACCTAAAGTAGAAATGGGTGAAACAAGCAATGAAAATTCCCGCCGAATATCAGATTTTTTTTGGGGACCGGCCGCTGGAAGGTTTGGAATGGGAAAAAGACAAATACTACATTACTGCGCGATTTTTGGAGTATGGGAACTTCCGGGCTTTGAACTGGCTGGAAGAGAATTATGCGTTCTGGGAATTCCTGCCGGAGTTTTTGAATTCTACCTATGCCCGGCAGTTAAGCCGGAGAACCCTTAATTTTTGGAAAACTATCCTGAATATAGAATCGCTGCCATGGGAAACTGGGGATTATCTGAAAGCCAGAAAAAAATCCTGGATGTATTGATCCACGTCCCGGAATTTCAAGCGTTGAATTTTTATTTGGCCCGCGGCGCCGGGCTGATCCTTTACTTTTCCCATAGAACTTCCCGGGATGAAGACTTTTTCAGCCAGGAGCAGTTTCAGCCGGAGCATTTCCTGGCAGCCTTATCCGGACACTTTCAGGTTCAGGTTCTATCCAGGGAAAAGGGAACTCTTCATCTTAGCCTGGATGGAGTGCTGTGCAGCTTTTTCCATTACCCCTATGCCCTGATTGAAAAAAACCTGATCGATAATATGCCGGTAGCTTCGATCCCTGATATTGCCGCCATGAAATTGAGTGCCCTGGTTTCCCGGGGCAGTAAGCGGGACTTTGTGGATTTATATTTCATTCTCAACCGGGGATATGCCTTCGAAGACCTCTGGACGATCTACCGGCAAAAATACCAGACTACTGATGATGAATTATATAATCTGCTGAAGAGCATGGTGTATTTTGATGACGCGGAAAAGGAGACTCTCGACCCGGCCATGGAAACTGCCTGGCCGGCAGTAAAAAACTTCTTCCGAAAGCTGGTTCAGGAACTGTTGAAAAAGAATCATCATTAACAGAGCCTATCGGATCCCTACCGACGGGATCCGATAGGCTTCGTAATTTTACCGGAGCAGCAGCATCTTCCGGCTCTGAACGAAAGCACCAGCCCGGAGCCGGCAGATATACATCCCGCTGCCAACCTCCCGCCCGGCCTCATCCCTACCGTCCCACCGGAACTCATACTCACCCGGCGGCAATTCTTTGCGCACTAATGCAGCTACTTTCCGGCTGGCAATATCAAATACTTCTAATTTTACAAATCCGCAATCCGCAATCCGAAATCCGATATTGGTAGAGGGGTTGAACGGGTTGGGATAATTTTGATAAAGCCAGACTTGCGGAACGATTCCGTTATTCAAGTGGCCAGGGATGCCGCTAATGGGCATTGCATACCGCCAAACCCCATCCCCGCGAGTTCCCAGGTACACCACAAATTCATTCTCTGCCACATCAGCAGTCAGGCATTCGATTCCTTTAACAGTAGTAATTGCCGCTATTGGCGTCCAATACGTACCCCCGTCAAAAGTCTCAAACAATACCCAAAATTCATCGGCGATTCCTCCCGCAATCACATGCTGCGGATCTGCAGGGTTGACCGCCACACCGGTAACCATAAAATTGCCTTGCAGGCCGGCTACCGCCCAAGTGATGCCGCCGTCAGTGGTTTTTATTACCGAGCCGAGGGAAATTCCTGCGTAAACCGTATCCGGATAGTAGGCCGTTTTGGCAATAGAGGTGCAATCCCCGGAACCTGTTTGCGGAGCATAACTTATCCACGAGTTTCCAAAGTCAGTGGATTTTCGAATCACCGGTGTCATAATCACATTCCCGCCGCCAGCCCAAATTGTTTCATCCGAGCCGGCAATACCGGGAGGATAAATCTGGATGGTTAACATGCCTGCTGTTTGAGGGAGGCTTTCCCAAAAAAGCTCTGTAGGAAATCCACTGCTGCGAAATATAGCTGATCCTGCAACAGCAAAAATATGCCCGGGCGGTAAATGTCCTTCATAATAGAATCCGGCGATGCTCCTTACAGCTATCCCGCCTGAGGGAAAGCCACTATCTGAGGGAACCCAGGTACTGTCTAATCCAAAGGTGAATCGGTATATCAAAGTGGAATCGGGGGTTGCCAGGGTGCGTTGGATAGCTGCAAATAGAGTATAGAATGTTGCCGGGCCCGCCCCCCATTGATAGGCATGGACAGCCGTGATTGTCTTGCCGGATAGCCCAAAATGGCGCCAGAGAGAATCCGGGGAAGATAAATTCCGTATGTAAACTCCATTGTTGACAGTTCCGGCGCAAAGGTAATATTGATTTTCACTTGCGATATTCCTGGCAAATAAGCTTAGATCAGTAATATACTCCTGGTGTAGTCCGTAAGGCTGCGGTTGGGCTTGCGCGGGAGAAGTGATAAGGAAAAAGTGAAAAGTAACAAAGAAAAAGACCAGAGAATAAAAATGAAATCGGATTTGGGAGAAAGGAATCATGAGAGATTCCTCCTTGGTTTGAATTTAATTATACTCATCAGGGGTTATTTGCAACGCTTTTTCTCGATGGAACGCAATCCCGGACAAGCCGGGATCGCGCTCCAATCAAAACGCAACCATTAATCCTTAACGGGTGTCGCCAATTTAAAGCTCAATTCCATATCAGCGGATTAGCAGCATCTTGCGGGATTGTAAAAATTTACCTGCCCGGAGCCGGTAGATATACATCCCGCTGCCCACCTCCCGCCCGGTCTCATCCCGGCCGTTCCATTTCACCTCATAACGCCCCGTCGGCTGCCGCCCCCGTACCAGCGTGCGCACTTTTTGCCCCAGCAGGTTGTAAATTGACAACTCCACATCGCTGGCGGCTATTAGCTGATAACCGATCGCTGTTGCCGGGTTAAAAGGGTTGGGATAATTCTGATACAAAGTGATTTTTCCGGGCAGCGGATCGCTCTCTCCCGCCAGGGCAACCACGGGGCTGACGATCATCTCCACCGGCCAGGTAATGACCGGCCGGAACGGGTCGTTGGTATAAAAAATGATCTCCGCATTGCGCAGGTTATTCCCCCCGGCGCCTTTAATACCGCGCAGGGTAACCTCCAGCAGCGCCGGCGCGCAGGGCGGAAGGCTGCCGGAGCCGGGGGTAATGCTCAGCCAGTGGTAGCGCTCGTATCCCAGGGAATAAGCGACCACAAAATCGTGCCCGTCCCCCGGCTGCTGATTGCTGCTCTGCACCGCCAGCAGGGCAAGTTGGTCGTCCACGAAGCGCACCGTTGCGCCGCCGGGTTGATCGTTGGCGGCGGGATCGCCGTTCATATCTATCCCCACAAAAGAGACCCCGGTAGGCTGCCCGGCGTTGGGATCCCATTGCAGCGCGGTGCAGTTGGGACCCTGCGGGGGACCGTCGGCTACCCAGGTCCACAGGAAGGGGCCGCCCGGCGTCGCGTCGTCCCACCCCATCCCGTTAATCGGCGGCCCGCTGTAGGGAAATTGATTGACCATAACCCCGTTGAGGTTCAGCACATATATGGAACCGGACCAGAGCGAAGTCCACAAGTAACCCAAATCCGGGTCGAGAGCAAGTCCCTTCAAGTTCGCTACCGGAAGGTTCACCATCCCCAGCACGGCGCCGTTGAGCAGATCGATCTGGTAGAGGAGGGAATTAATATTGCCGAGCAGAATTGAGAGATCAAAAAGCGTGACGTCGCCAAATCCGAAGGGATTGCCGCCCGGCTGAAAAAAGGATTCGAGATAATTCCAGCCCTCATCGAAGCGGTAAATTTTCGGCGCGCCGGAGGCAGGATCTGCCCCGGCAATCCAGAAATTGCCGCCGTCGAACTCCACTCCCCGCAGCAGGTTGTCCTGCGCGGGCGTACGCGCGCTAACGTCCAGGGCAAACAGGGTATCTCCCAGGGAATGGGATGAGGGACGGATATTCTCATCGGAATAAACGATTTTGGATGACCATTCCAGAATTCCCCCGCTGGCGTTATACACCTCTATTTGAAGGGTCAGGGAATCTCCTTCCGGAACCGTTTCATTGATGGAAAAGGGAAGCGGCGAAGGCGGCCAGTAGGAAGAAAAGGGCCAGGGGAGAACGGTCACTTGCAAATGAACGCTGACCGTATCATGGAGCGGGTCATTGCTGACAATTTGCAACTCCCCTTCGTGCTGGCCGGGCGCAGGGGCGATGAATGACATTGAAACGGTTACCCCGCTCGCCGGGGGTATCTGGAAGGGCGGATCGATGCTGAAGGTAAACGCAAAAACCGGGTTGGCGCTGAAAAAGCCGCTGATTTGCAAGGGATCGCCGCCGAGGTTTTGAATCTCCAGGTCTCCCCCGGCGGCGCTGCAGACAAAGGGAGACCCAAAATCAAGGGTATCCGGGGAAACGGCAATTTGGGGATCGCCGCGCGGGTTGCCGGCGAATGTGGCCTGGCCCTGCAGAGCCGGTGTAGAAAAAAACCAAACAGCTAAGATAAAAAGGATCAAACGGGATAAATCGAACACTCTCATATTTGCCCCCGAGTTTGTGCAACGAGTACGGTTGCGGCAGCAGTGAGCTTTTTAAGCGCAACTACTGCCGCCGCGAAACCAAATCCCCATTCCGGCGCAGGGCTGCCTCTTGCTAACGAATCAGAACCATTTTGCGGCTCTGCATAAAATCGCCAACTTGTAGCCGGTAAATATACACCCCGCTGCTCACCTCCCGCCCGGCTTCGTCCCGGCCATCCCACTTCACCTCGTAGCGCCCGGCGGACTGTCGCGTCTGAACTAAAATGCGTATTTTTTGCCCCAGCAGGTTGTAAACCGCTAATTCCACATCGCTGAGTGCTGATAGCTGATAGCTGATAGCCGTTTCTGGATTGAAGGGGTTGGGGTAGTTTTGAAATAACCGGTAATCCGCTAACGCCCCCGGTGGGTCGCCGATTCCCAAACCGGGCAGGTTGGTTTCCGCAAAGCTGCCCCAAATTTGCCAATGCCCGTTGCGGAAGCTCTCCCAGGCCAGCCAGGCCTTGGCCATATATTGGCTGGCTTCCAGGTAGGAAAATTCGGAGAGGGCGGGGTTCTGGTCAATTCCGGGGTACCCGGAGATGTTCCTGACCGTGACGGTATCGTACAGAAGGTCGTTGATGTAAATTTCCGGGGCTTCCGCGGGGTTGGCGCTTTCGAACGCGAAATAGAGCGGCGGGTAAAAATATTCTTTGGAAATGATCGGGATTTCTAAGGCGGCGGGGCGAACCTCATCATTCGGGCTGAATACATACAGGGTGGGAGAACCTGTCCATTCCCAAAGATTCATAAGATTCCAGTCGCCGCCTTCTTTGTGCTGCCAGATCAAACTCAAGGGCAGCCCGTTACTATAGCGCGGCAAACGATTGTCGCCATCGGGGGAGAGCAGTTGCGGCGCGCTCCAGGAACCGGAGATGTTTCTTCCCCGGCGGTATATCTTGAACTCGCCGCCCTGCGGTTTTTGATAAGCCGCTGAATGATCCCAGTATGCGCCGGCAATGGTCGGGTTGGCGCTTCCCGCGCTGTCAAGCGGTTCCGGGGCGCTCCAGGTTAAATTTGCCAGTGAGTAGCGGGAATAGTAAACCGAGCCGTCCCGCTCCCATACCAGCCCGCTTTCGGATAAGGCCGGGTTTACGTCGTCGCCCGGGTCGGTGGTAATCTGCCGGTAGTCCAGGAATTGCCCGTTTTGATAGACGATGGAGTACAGATCAAAATTACCCGGCTGATCGGATTGCCAGACGATCAAAATGGCCCCATTATACTCGAGATATGCGCCCACCGGTTTTTGGGAAAATCCCCCCGCGGCAAAGGGATTCACGGCGATCTCGCTATCGGGATCGGCGACGTATTTCAAAAATATCTCCGAATGGCTGCCATAATCCCTTGCCCATAAGAGCACATTATGGCTAACTCCATCAGCATATACTCTCACAAACGAGGGGTTGTGGTTATCCCCGATGGAGTCGCACAAAAGCTGCGGAAAACTCCAGGGAATATGTCCCTGGGCGCAAAGCAGCCCTGAAAACGCAAACATGATGCACGCTGTTATTTTGAGTTTCATGGCGTCTCCTTTGTTAATGGTCGTTATGAACGCATTGCCGCCCGCTCATCTTATGAGCAGCATCTTCCGCGTCTGGGCGAAGACCTGCCCTGGGCCCGCGCCGCCCTGAGCCTGCCGGGGGGTCGAAGGGTTTCCCGTTTGCAGGCGCAGAAAATAAACGCCCCCGGAGACTTCTCTTCCGGCGTCGTCTCTTCCGTCCCATTGCACCTGGTGTAACCCGGCAATTTTTCTCCCTGCCGCAAGGGTGCGAACCTTTTGGCCTAACAGGTTGAAAATCTCTAATTGCATCTCCGCCGCCTCAGGCAGGTAAAATTCAATGGTAGTTTCGGGGTTGAAAGGGTTGGGATAGTTTTGAAAGAGCTTGAAAGAAGAAATATCATCGACCGGGGGAATACCCAAACCCCAATCCGTTTCCGTAAAGCTGCCCCACACCTGCCACTTGCCATGGAGAAATTTTTGCCAGGCGCACCATACCCGGAATTGTAGAGTTTGCCCCTCGGCGTAAGAAAAATCCGAAAGCGCCGGCAGCGAATCCACCCCGGGGTATTGGGAAACATTGACCAGAAACCCGAAGAGAGGCTCATTGGCGTAAATTTCCCCATTGCCCTCCACGTCGCTTGCAAAGGCAATTAATGTGGGAGGCTCAAAATCTCTTTTGGTGATCCAGAGAAATTCGACCCCCTGCACATTGGTTTCATTGCCGGGGCCGAAATTCAAATTGCCCGTCGTATGCCACAGGGGATCATAACTCATAATGTCCCAATCCTCGAGCGCGTTCTGGCGGCGCTGCCAGAGTATCGAGAACCGCACGCCCGGTACAAGCTGGGGAAGGCGATTTTCTCCCGAGGAAGCAATTGCCTGCGAAGGCTGCCAGCCCTGCGAGATAACCCGCTCTTTGATATAGATCCATGAATCCTTTTCGTATGCTGCTAAAGGTTCGTAGTCAGAGTAAAAGCTCACCACCGGGCGGCCGGCATTCAGGCTGTCCAAAACAATTTCATCGCTCCAGGTGGAATCCGTGGAGGAATATTCGTTGAATAAGACCTTGCCCCCGCGCTCCCAGACCAGGTAATTTTTACGAACGTTGGGATGAATATCATCCGAGGCGTCGGTGGTAACCTGGACAATGGGGTCGAACTGCCCGTCCCGGTACACGACCGAATAGAGATCTTCATTTCCATTTTGGTTCGACTGCCACACGATCAGAACGTAATCCGGGTGCGGATAGTTAAAGACCATCGCTGCGGATGGATTGGTCGCATAAACGCCCGGCAAATCCGCGGAGAGGGGAATCTCGATTTGCGTATTTTCAAAGGATTTGAAAAAAATGCGCGAGCGGTCGCCAAAATCCCGTTGCCATAACAGCATGTTGAAAACATTCGAATATTCGTTAATATCCTTGACAAAAGCCGGTTGCAGATTATTGGCGGTGGTATCGGTAAGCGGCGCGGGAGCGCTCCAGGGCATTTGCGCCAAAGAAAAACTTGTTAATACAAGTAAAGCAAAAAAGAGCAGCCGGTTTTTCATGTCGCATCTCCTGTTTTTGGTTTCGCTCTTACTGAGGACTGTGGAGGATAAGGAGTGGTTATAAGTAGATTCCGGCATTCGTGGGAATGACAACTTTGGTACGGCCTTGCCATTCCTGCGAATGCCCCAAAGGGGCAAGTCAGGAATCTCATTCCACGGTACTCAGTATGAGCGTTTCGTTTATGTAAAATTGATGTTACTATCCAGTCTGCAAAACACGCTCAATACTCTTAAAAACAGAAAACGAAATGCAAGGGGCCGGCTTTGCAACCCACTCATCGCAGCAGCAGCATCTTCCGGCTCTGCACGAAACCATGCCCTGAGCCTGCCTGCGGTGAGCCTGTCGAAGGGTCGCCGGCGCGCAGCCGGTAGATATAGATTCCGCTGCCCACCTCCCGCCCGGCATCATCCCGGCCATCCCACGTCACCGCGTAACGCCCCGCTGGTTCCCGCGCCTGCACCAAAGTGCGCACTCTTTGCCCTAACAGGTTGTAAATCGCCAATTCCACATTGCTGACGGCTATTAGCTGATAGCGGATTGCTGTCTGCGGGTTAAACGGGTTGGGATAGTTCTGCTCCAGCGCAAAACCTTGCGGCAGAAACGAAGGCGGCTCAGCAATATCCACCAGCGGATACGGCGGGGTTCCGCCCAACACAAAGCGCACGCTGTCCTGGGGGGTCAGCGGTATCCAGATACTAAAGGTTTTGGTCATCCATCCCGCAAAAGACGCTCCCATAAAATTACCATGCCGCAGTTTAAGGGCGACCGAATTCGGAAGCACCGGTGAAGCAATGAACTCCGTTTCCAGA
>CAZFVV010000078.1:0-23298 GCA_964522165.1 uncultured Calditrichaceae bacterium | reverse complement strand
ATTTTGAAGAAGGATTCTCCCTCCTGCGGGATGGAGCGGGTGCGGGTGTACGGTCCCAACGAAATTCCCACCCGCGACGGGGTAGGCATGTATGCCCGGGCGCTGATGGAGAAATTTCCCCTGATGCCCATCGAGGAGGAAGGGCGGCTGAACGATCCGCGCCTGCGGGAGAATTTTATCGAGCGGGTGTTTGCGTACTACCGGTTAAGGGAATTCCTGAAAAGCGCCTCCCGGCCCAGCGACCTGGTGAAATTCCATACCCGCCATAAGCTGACCCTGATGTCGCACAGCCCGAAGCACTACCGGGAACTTGGGCAACTGGTGGCCCGGGCGGGAAAATCGAACTTCGACGCCGTCCTGGAAGAATACGCCGCTCAATTCATGGCCGGTTTGAAGATCAGCGCCACACCCCGGAAGCACGCCAACGTGCTCTATCACGTGATGGGATATTTCAAAAAAAACCTGGACTCCGCGGACCGGCAGGAGATGGCGGCGCTTATCGAACAGTACCGGCAAGAATTCCTGCCCCTGATCGTTCCCGTTACCCTGGTAAAACACCATCTTCGCCGCCACCCGGTACCGTGGATGGAAGAGCAGGTTTACCTGAATCCCTATCCCGGGGAGCTGATGCTGCGAAATTTTGTGTAATCGCGCGGGGCAAGCCCTACCAGAGCAGCAGCACTGCCAATGTTGCGATTACCGCCGCCAGATAGGCGGAGCCGGCCAGCCCGAGGATGGGAATGAGAAACAGGCTGGCCAGGATCGATCCGGCGCAGCCTCCGGCCAGGTCCGCGGAATAGAGCGGGGAAATGACCGCCTGGCGGTTCACTACCCGGTAGAGGCTGGCCAGCGAGAAAATACCCGCGACCAGGAATCCGGCAACTCCTAACAAAATCGCGGCGGAAAGAAGCCCGGCCAGGACTTCCGCGCTAAATCCGGCTGAAAACAACAGGTTCGCTACTACAAAACCGCCCAGCAACGCCAGCCCGGTTTTTCTCAGCCGGGAAATATTCCCGGAATGGTTCCGCAGGTACGCCTCGGTTGCAAAAGCTCCCAGCGCCAGTCCGGCCATAAAGGCCATCAACAAAATCCCGATATTTTGGTACAATACCCCATTATGAACCTGGTATTGCAGGATCACCAGGGTTTCCGTAACCATACCCAGGAAACCGGCAATCCCAGCCAGCGCCATCCGCCGCAGGGCCATCTTTCGCCGCGCCAGGAGCAGCAGGAGTATCCCCACCGCGCCTGACAGCAGCATATTTTCCCCGGCGTGCCCGGAAGTGGAGATATCCAATTGCGCCAGCGCCGGAAAAAATTTGGAAAGCCAGATGGCAATAGTGTACTGGTAACAAACCGGGCGGGCGTCGCTATTGACCGGCGCCGGGGTTTGCGCCAGCAGTTCGGCCACCCGGGAAAACCGGTCATTGGTGTAGAGATAGCGAACATAGGGAGGGGTAACCATCCGGACGGGCAGGTTTTTTTCCGCCAGCCGGTTGCCCAGGATTTCCGGGTCGCGGGGCAGGAGGGCCGGGGAGGCGATGAACAGGCTGGCCACTCCCGGCAATACCACCGTTTCCGGAAAAACCCTCTCCAGCGCCCGGAAGATACTGCTGTTCCGGCGAACCAGTTGGGGCGACCATAAGTTTTCCGCGGAGCGCAGGCGGAACGCCAGGATACCCCCGGGGTTGAGCCGGCCGGCGCACTGTTCAAAGAATTCCCGGGTGTAGAAACGATTGGCCTGTCCGGAAGCCGGCTCCGGCATACCCACCAGGATCACGTCGTAAGAAGGGCAGCCATCCAGATAGCTGCGCGGATCGGCGAAAATGATGCGTAGATTCTCGGCTTGCAAGGATCGGCGAATTTCTTTCGGTAAATAGTTTTGCGCCAGGCCAATCCAAACCCGGTTTAATTCCACGTAATCGATTTGCTGCAAGGGATAATGGAGTAGCTCCGCGATGATCCCCTCGCTGCCGCCGCCCAGCACCAGCACTGTTCGGGGATCGGGGCGTTGCAGCATTGCCAGGTGTGCGAATTCTTCCGCAGCGGTCCCCTCGGTCTCGAAAGCCAGGGCGTCGTTCTCGAACACCGCTACCTGGCCGGCCCGGGCGGTAATGGTCACCCGGCTGTAGGGAGTATCGCGCGATGCTACCAGGGAAGGGTGGTTCCAGGCGCTCAAGCGGCGGTCGATAGCAGAAGATTTCCATCCCGCAAATAAAATAATGGCTGCCAGGGCCACTCCCCCGGTAAGGATGAAGCGGGAGGCCTTTTTATCCCGGTAAAAGAAAATTACCCCCACGGATGCGAGGCTGCACAACAGCGCAATGGAAAGATTTTGAATCCCAAATTTTAGCAGCAGGGTGGCGGCAAGCCCGCCTGCCAAACCGCCCGCGCTTTCGACGGCATAGGCGCGGGCCAGGGTTTTTCCCCGGGCAACGTATTGCCGGGCGGCCCACTGGAATAATAATCCCAACAAAATGCTAAGCGGCAAAAGCGCCAGCGCCATCCCGGCCATCTGCTGAAAAAAGGGCAGGTACGCCCCGGGAACCCCGCCGAACAACAGCCGGGAACCACGGATGAAAGCCACGTCCAACGGCAACAAAGCGCCCACGGCGATCCATAGCAGAGCAAGGTGTGAATGAAAGGGAAGAAAACTCCGCCGGCCCAGGGCGGCGCCGATAGCGCCGCCCAGCATCCAGACCGCCAGCGCCAGGATGTAAATCAATTCAACCCCGAAGAAGGCCACGTTCAATTCCCGGAGGATAACCACCTGGCCGAGAATGGAAATAAATCCGACGATGAGAAGATAGATAACCACGGGAAGCGAGCGATACGAATTGAGGATTGAAAATTGAAGATTTAAGATTTAGGGGGCGCATCTCAGAAAGCAAATTCTAACCCCGAACGAATGTAAATAACTACCGGTTGATTCCGAAATCCGACTCCTGGAACACAATCGCCTGAAAGGTAAATAGCTGAGTATCTTTTCCCCAACTGCCGGGTTTAACTCCCGCCTTGAGGCAGAGATGATCCAGCATTTCTTCGCAGGTCCAATGCCGTTCCGCGGCCACCTGGGGGAGAAAAACCGCCTGGTGGCCGTTTTGTTTGAGCAATACCCCGTCGCGGCCCACCGCAATCTGGTCGGCGCCGTCAATCGCCTTGCAGGGCGTCAGCACGGAGATTTCGATTTCAATTTCCGGAAGCTCGTCGTGGGTAAGGGGCTCGAAGCGGGGATCTTCAAAAGCGGCCTGCAAGGCCATTGCTCCCACTATCTCACAGAGCGGTTTATCCTCGTTCATGTGCCCGATGCAGCCGCGCAGATCGCCGTTTTTTCTTAAGGTAACGAAGGCGCCGCATTTTAGGTACAACGCAGGGGAAAATCCCCGGGGCAGGGGAAGCACTTCGCCCTCCAAAAAGTAGCGAATGGTTTTGCGGGCGAAGGTCAGGAGCATTTTTTTGTCCGCCCCGGCCAATTCCCCGCACCCTTTGGCGGGCGCTGATTCAAGCAACTCTGCTTGGGGGTTGCAATTTTCCTCCCGGCTCAGCGCAACCGCCCCATAACCCACCACCCTCCTTTTGCTGCCGAGGGGGGTTTGCCCGGAGTTCGCATAACTGATGATGGTTCCGCAATTGGTGCCTAATTCTACTGCCGCAGCGATGGCGGCCAGCATGGGCGCTTCCCCGCAGGCGCAGGTGGCCAGGTTCGCCACGTCGCGCTGCATCTGCGCCCGGATTATATCGTGCAGATAGATAGGATCGAGTTTCACGATAGCCTCGAGAGTTTGATGATCCACTTTGACCGCGTCATCGTGAGCGGGATAATGGGAAAGGTCGGAACTGGCAACGATCAGCGCCCGCCGGCTATGGAGTATTTTTGCCAGCGCCCGCCCGAAATTCAGGCACAAATCCGGGTCCGGCTCCCCGATCACCACGGGAAGTATTTTTACCCCCGGGAAGGCGTATTGCACAAAGGGCACTTCTACTTCCACGGAATGTTCCCCGCGGTGCAGCTCCGGTTCGAAGCGGTATTCTTTGCCGGATTCGATCAGGCTGTCCGCCAGCGCCTCGTCGATCTCTGCCAATCCTAAGGGGGTTCGAAATCCTTTGCGGGGATAGATGGAAACCCCGCTAAACCCCGGGGTGGTGTGATTGGTACCTAATATGACAATGAGATCATAAGAAAATTTCCGCGCCTGGTTGAAGGCATCGGCGGCAATCTGCCCGGAATAAATATATCCGGCATGGGGCACGATGAGGGCCAGCGGCCGGCTCACCGAGGCCGGTTTGGCATCCTGGAAAAAATGTTCCAGGGCGGCGCGCAATTTGGCGGGGTCGGCCGGGTAAAATTGCCCGGCCACGGCCGGTTTGCGCTCACCTATTTTTGCGTATTTGTCTCCGGCAATGACATAAAAACTCCCCATCAATAACATCAGCAAAAGAGCCAGAAAAAGTAAACATGCTTTCATTTGGATTTCGCATCATTTTAGAGTAACTCATACCGTTACTTCCCGGATCTATGATAAAAAATACCTGCCGCCACTATCCTTGCCCTGCTCCTGTAATTGCCAATTGCCAATTGCCAATTTTACCCTGCCCTACGCCCACACCCCCGCGACAGGATGGTTGCAAAAGTTGCAACGTCCCTTTTTCAGTTGTATTTCCAGCACGAAAAAGCCGCTCCGCCGGATGACCACGCTGCCGCAGCCGGGGCAGTAAGTGTTATTTCCCGGGTGCCCGGGAACATTGCCCACATACGGGTAATGAATTCCTTTTTGCAGGGCGATTTCCCGCGCCCGCTCCAGGGTGGCCACCGGGGTTGGGGGAAGATTGGGCATCTGGTAATCGGGATGGAAACGGGTAAAGTGGATCGGCACGTCCGGCCCCAATTCTCCCATTACCCATTCCGCCAGGCCGGCCAGCATCTCTTCGGAATCATTCAGGGTGGGCACCACCAGGTTAACGATTTCCAGGTGCGCCGCGCTTTTCGCCGCCTGCTTGATGCTGCGCAGCACCGGCTTCAGCGCCGCGCCGGAGACGTTGCGGTAAAAATCATCGCTGAACCCTTTCAGGTCTATTTTGATGGCATCCAGCGTCTCGCACATCTCCGTTAGCGGATCGGCAGTCATGAATCCGCAACTGACCAGGACGCTGCGGATGTTTTGCGGCCGGGCCGCCCGGGCAATATCCAGCAAATATTCCGCAAACACGGTCGGCTCGTTATAAGTGAAGGCGATGATGGGAGCGTTTCGGGAAGCCGCGGCGTTGACTATCGCCTGCGGGGCAACGTAATCCACCGGGTAATCTTCCGGGCGAGCCTGGGAAATTTCCCAATTCTGGCAGAATTTGCAGGCCAGGGGACACCCGGCCGTGGCGAGGGAGTAGGCGTTCGTCCCGGGGAGAAAATGGTAAAAGGGCTTTTTCTCAATCGGGTCAACGTGAATGGTGATGGGGCGGCCATAGACCAGGCTGCGCAATTCTCCTTTCACGTTCATGCGCGCCCGGCATTTGCCGCGCTCTCCTTCCTTGAGCATACAGCCCTGGGCGCAGAGCAGGCATTTCACGATGGTTTGTTCGTGCGGGTGGCTTTTCTCTCCTCCAAGCTCGCCGGGCGTATGGCAGCCCAGGCAATCCGGGTTGGGCATGGCGGTGGAAATCCAGAAGCGCGCCCGGGGGGCCTCCTCCGCCAGGCCGCTCAACAACGCGGCGGCGTTCAACCCAGGGTTCAGGAGATCGAGCAGCCAGGAAGGATGGGATAAAGCAATCCCTCCGCCGCCCAGGATCACGCCGTAGCGGGCGGCTTGTTTGAGAAATTCCCGCCGGGAAAGAGGTTGGCCGGTCATGGCCTTCTCCTCATATATGATTGCTTTATTTGCCTTGCTCGAAAGGAATTTAATAAATAATTCGGAAAAGGGGAAATAGTAAATTGAATGGCAGGCATACCCGGCCGGTTCTACGGCACGCAGGCATTTTATCCCCTATTTGCGGGATCGTAACCGGATAGAGACGCAACATGTTGCGCCTCTCCGAAAACCCCGCGTTACCCTCGTAAAGATTGCGCCGAGAAAAATTGTATGCTCTGCCAAATTCAAACGCTTTGTGGTAAACCGCTTTTTTATCCTTCAACCTTATCCTTTATCCTTAACAGGCGTTCTTACCCCCCCGCCAGCCGCCACACCTGCGCCACGAAGAAGCACACCAGCATTCCCATCGCCACCGGCAGCAGGGCGGATACCGCGGTCCATTTGGCGCTGCCGGTTTCTTTATAGATGGTGTAGATGGTGGTGGAGCAGGGGTTGTGGATCAGGCTGAAGAGCATCAGGTTGATCGCAGTCAGCAGGGTCCAGCCCCCGGCGCTGAATACCGCCTGGTAAGCGGAATCGTCGCCCAACTCGAACATCACCCCGGCGCCGGCCCCCACCCCGGCCAGGCCCGCAACCAACACGGTCAGCATCAGGATGGTGGGAATGACGATTTCGTTGGCCGGAATGGCGATGATGTAGGCCAGCAGAATCACCCCGTTCAGGCCGATCAGCCAGCCGAACGGATCCAGCCAGTTCACGATATATTCGGCAAGGCTCGCCCCGGATACCTGGATATTCGCCAGCAGCCAGATCACCGCCCCGGCAGGGATGGCAAACACCACCGCCCGCCAGAGCACGAAGATGGTGCGATCGACCAGCGAGGTATAGAGGGTTTTGAGAATGCGCGGGGGGCGGTAGGGCGGCAGTTCCAGGCTGAAGGTGGAAGCTTCGCCGCGCAGAATCGTGCGCGAAAGCGCCCAGGAGACCGCGAAGGTCAGGAATACTCCCAACAGGGTGATGCCTACCACCGCGGCGGCAGAGACGAAACCCGCCAATCCCGCGGGGGCCAGCGCCCCGATGAACAGGGAGGCGACTAAAATCTGGGTCGGCCAGCGCCCGTTGCAGAGCGCAAAATTGTTGGTGATGATGGCGATCAGCCGCTCCCGGGGGCTGTCGATCACCCGGGTGGCGATGATGCCGGCCGCGTTGCAGCCGTAACCCATGCTCATGGAGAGCGCCTGCTTGCCGTGCGCCCCGGCTTTGCGGAACATATTATCCAGGTTAAAAGCGACCCGGGGCAGGTAGCCGAAATCCTCTAACAGGGTAAAGAGGGGAAAGAAGATCGCCATGGGCGGCAGCATCACGCTCACCACCCAGGCCATGGCCAGGTACATCCCGTCGATCAGCAGCCCGTTCAACCACCCCGGCATCCCGATACTCGCCGCCAGCGATTTCAGCGCCGGGTGAAGGGTATCCACCAACAGGGAAGCGAGCATCCCCGAGGGCACGTTCGCCCCGGCGATGGTGATCCAGAATACCACCGCTAAGATCAGCAGCATGATCGGGAAGCCGGTCCAGCGGTTGGTCAGCAGCCGGTCGAGGGTGCGGTCCCAGTTGAAACGGGGCTTTTTCCCCGCCTCGGTAACCACTCCCCCGGAAATTCGGGCGGCGTCGCGGTAAATCGCTTCCATCAAGGATTCGTGCATATCCTCTCCCACTTCCCAGCGCAGGGCGCTGGCGGTGGAGAGAATGGTTTCTACGGTTTTTTTATTGTTTTCAGGCATTCTTTTATTCTCCTTTTCCTTCGTGTTCTGGTGTTCGAGTGTTATGGTGCTATGGTATTCGGCCACGCAGATGAGCGGGTACAAAGTTACTAAAACACCATAACACCCGAACATTATAACACTTTCAAACCCCCGCCGCTTCTTGCACAACGGTTAGAGGCCGGCCCAGGTCGCCGAGCTCTCCGCTGCGCAGGGCCTCGATGATCCGTTTATCGCCTTCTAACAGGCGCAGCGCCACCCAGCGGGCGTTGGGCAGACCCGGAAAGCGGGCTTCGATTTGGTTGACCAGAACCTCCAGGGCGCGTTTGAGGGTGGGGGATTCGTTCCCGATCCGGTGCGGTTTGCAAATTACTTTCCCGGTAGCCACCTCGTCGATGGCTTGCAGCAGTTCCGGAATTCCCTCTCCCTGGCGGGCGGCCGCGGCCACTACCGGAACGCCTAACTCTTTTGCCAGGAGCCGCTCATCTACCTGCAGGCCGTGCCGTTTGGCTTCGTCGATGAGGTTCAGGCACACTACCGCCCGGTTGGTAATTTCCAACACTTGCAGCACCAGGTTGAGGTTGCGCTCCAACCGGGTGGCGTCCGCCACGATTACGGTAACGTCCGGCTGCCCGAACAGGATGAAATCGCGGGCAACCTCCTCGTCGGTGCTGGCCGAGAGGAGGGAATAAGTGCCCGGAAGATCAACGATTTTGAAGCGCTTTTCCGCATACATGAACGCCCCCTCCGCCCGGGTTACGGTCTTGCCCGGCCAGTTGCCGGTATGCTGCCGCAGCCCGGTAAGGGCGTTGAACACCGTGCTTTTGCCGGTATTGGGATTGCCGGCCAGGGCGACCACAAAATCAACGTTATCCAGCTTGATGCCCAGCCGGATCAAATTTCCGGCGTGGTGCACCGGGCAGGTTTCGCAGGGGGTGGATTGCTTTGTATGGGACATGGGTTTTCCTCGTTTCTTAAAAGGTAATACGTAAAACGTAATGCGTAGCAAAAACGGGTTACGCATCACGTTTCTCAATATAAATCAAATCCGACTGGCTCTTGCGCAGCGCGATGGTGGCGCCGCGAATTTTGTAAGCCGTGGGATCGCCGGCGGCGCTGCGCATCTCCGCCTGGATGATGGTTCCGGGGACGATCCCCAAATCCATCAGGCGGCGGCGCTGCAAACCGCGCAGGGCCCGGGAAATCGCCGCTACTTTTCCTTTTTCTCCCGGGGACAATTCCGATAAGGTGCGATAAGCCTGTTTCATTCCCGGGGCGTCTCCGGCCTCCATAAGCGGAACCACGGTGACGTTTGCCGCCACCACCGGGGCAAGGAAGATTTCATCCCCTTCCGCAACGATGCGGATGCGCTCCGGGCTGCTATCCAACATGCGCACCTGCATCCCCGGGTGCAGCCGCAGCGCCACCAACTGGGCGAAAATCGCGCCCGGCTCATCCTCGAGATGCACGATTTCGGCGACCTCTCCGCGCGGCAAATCGGTTAAAGAGATTCCCCGGGGCGAGGGTAATTCCCCGGAAGCGGTGGGAATGGGATCGCCGTGGGGATCGAAGCGGGGATAGCCCATCTGCTCCGCCAGGGCGTTGGCCTCCCCCTGGCTCAAGCGGTGTTCCTGCTTTTCCGCTTCGCTGTGCCATTCCTGGGCCGGCAGCCCGGTCTTGTCCGCCAGGTAACGCTCCCAAAGCCGGTGAACCCGCACCATCCGCAGGGCGTAGGAACGCCCCTCCTCGGTAAGCTCCAGACCCTGCCCGGTGGATTTGACCAGCCCCAGCTCCTCCAGGCGGCCGGCCAGTTTGGCGGCGCGATCCCCCCCAATCGACAACGCCCCGGACATGCTTTGCAGGGTGCAGGATAATTTCTTGTATTCAAAATCATAAAGATGCTTTAACGCGTCCTCGATGAGCACCCGTTCGGTCAATTGCATGGCGCGCTGCCATTGCCAGACGTAACCCTTCACGGGGCGGAAGAGCATCCACAGCACCGCCAGGCCGGCGGCGGCGATAGATAAAGCGGTGATCGGATCGACCATGGTGAAAGTTCCTTCAATATTTTGGCACCCAATTAACCTAACTCGTGAAACGTAATGCGCAATACGCACTACTCAACGATTACGCATTACCCCATTACGTTTCACGTTTCACGCATCCCTGTGCGATCCCCCATCCCTGCCCTTCAAAAATAGGTCGCCAGCCCGAATTGAAACCCGGCTGAGCGAATCGCCGGATTGCCGGGAAGATCGCGAATCCAGTGATAGCGGTAATTCGCCCGCAGCACCGTGCCGGCGGAGGGGCGAAAGCTGAGCGCCAGCGCCAGGGCGTTGACTTCATCGTAGATTTTTCCCCCGGTGGAAGAAAAATTGCCCACGTTGTAGTCGATCCGCTCCGCCCGGATTCCGGCATTGACGACCGCGTTTTCAAATCCGAGCATTTTTCTCCGCAGCAGCGGGTACAGCACTTCTATGTAGCCCCCCCACTGTTTTTTGCCATAAATCTCAGAGAGGTCGCCCGGCACGTCCAGGGAACTAAACGCCAACTCCCCGTTGAATGCCGCTTTATAGAGCGCGGCATTGAAATCTACCGCCGAGATTTGCAGGGCGCGTTTTTCATCCACCTGCTCACCTTCGATTTTATAGGAATTATAGTAACCGCGGTAGAATGACACGCCAACTTCCCCGAGGTTGCGGCGCCGCATCGCCGCCCGGGCGGTAAAAGCGGGGCTTCCGTTGTTATCCTCTCCGAAGCGCTCCGCGTTCTTGCCGCTTTGCAAGAAGGTGCGTCCGGCGTCGTTCAAAATGACCCCGTCGCCGAGGCCGTTTACCAGGTAAGCGTCATAGGTCAGGATGAAATTGCCCGGGAAGACTTTCCCGTTGAACCCGAAGCCGATATCCGAAAACGTGGAGGGAATGATTTGAGTCGCCACTAACGGGCGCTCCACAAATTCCCATTTAGGGCTGTCGTGATTGAGGTTGAACGCCCCAATCGGTACCAACAGCTCCCCGCCGCGCAAAACAAATGCGGGATTCAGCTCGAAATCCACCTGGGCGGTTTCCAGGGCAATCTCTTCCGCGCCGTGCTCGAATTCCAGTTCCGCCAAAAACCGCACCCGCGGGATAATGGTGGAGTACAGGAATATGTTAAAGCGGCGCATTTCCATGGAGAATCCTTCCGAAACCCCGTCTTCCCGGAAATAATTGGTGTTTGCCTCTAAGTAGCCGCCCACGGCGGTGGCGCTTTGCCCGATCTCGATGAAGGGCCGGTCGTAAACCGCGCTTTGAACCGCGCTGGTATCGTTTTGGGCGCACAGGGGAAGCGCGCCCAGGAGGATGGCGATCATCGCTCCGTCTATTTTTCGTTTTAGTTTTCGGATTGCGTTCATCGTTCGCCCTGTTGAATCGGAGTGTCAAACTTTAGTTTGACACTGCATATTTCAGGTTTCAATCTTTGGATCGCTATCTGCGTTTTCTCCGCTGCTTGCAAAACTGAAGTTTTGCACTCCTGGAGTTAAGGCGCCTCGATATAAACGTTCTCCGCGTCCGCGCGCACCTTGAACGCATAAAGGTTTTTCTCCGCCGGGGGGCTGACTACCTCGCCGGTGACGGAAAACTCGCTGCCGTGGCAGGGGCAGATCAGCAGCCCCAGGCCGGCGGAAACCTCGCACTGTTTATGGGTGCATTGCAGCAGCACCGCGGAATAATTCTCCTCATCTAACCGGGCAATGTAAATCGGGGCGGGAAATTCCCGGCTTTTGATCAGCGCGAACGGCTGCTCTCCGAATGCGGCTTTCTTGACCACAAAGGCATTTTCTGTGGTAGCGAAAGGAACGTATTGCACGCTGCTGCAACCGCTGAGCAGCAGGGCGCCGCCTCCGCACAGTATCCCCGCGCTAATCGCCCCGCAGGTTTTGATAAATTCACGCCGGTTCTGGCGCATGTTCGCTCCTCTTTTTGCCGTCCCTAAGATTTCCTCTCAGAGAAATGCCATGCCTTACAACGATTTCAAAAATTTGATCAACCGCTCTTTCTCTTCCGGGGAAAGATTGCGGAAAGCGCTGCGGCTGCCGACCGCTTCCCCGCCGTGGTATTCGATTGCTTCTTCCAGGGTTGTGGCGCGGCCGTCGTGCAGGTAAAACGCCCGGCCGCCCTGGGAATCTTCCGCCAGCCCGATTCCCCACAGCGGCGCGGTGCGCCATTCGGACGTGAGCGCGCTCCCTTCGGTGTAACCGTCGTCTAATTCCGGCCCCATGTCGTGCAGCAGCAAATCGGTGTAGGGATGGAACTCCTTATCTCGCAAGGCAGCGATATCGGAGTGGCCGGTGCGCAGGGTGGGGATATGGCAGCTTGCGCAGCCGATCCGGGCAAATATCATTTCGCCGGCGCGCACGTCCGGGTCGTTCTCATTTCGCCGCGGCGGCGCTTTCAGGGTGCGGATATAGAAAACCACCTTACCCACGGTCGCAGCGGAGACTTCCGGGTCGGGCGTCTCGTCGCCGGTAAACTGCCCGGCCTGTACGTTGAAGTTTTCCTGGGGGTCAAAATCGCTGGTAATGCCCATATCCTCTTTGTAAGCGGTTACCACCTGTTGAAGCAGGTCGATTGCCGCGGCTTTTTTGCCGAAGCGCCCGATATAAAGCCCGTTTTGGGGAAGGTGGTACGGCTGCGGCGTGAAGTACTCCGGAGGCTGGACATAGTTCGGAACACCGGAGATGCCGTCGCCGTCGGCGTCATGGGGATCGGCCAGGGCCAGGATGGCGGCATCGGGAACCGTTTCTAAAAAACCCATGCCGGTTACCGCCGGGGGCATCAGGCGGGTGATCCCGGTCGCTTCCGGGGGGATGGTTTCCGGCGGATAGCCGCTGATAGCCCGTTGCTGCAACTGCGGCCCGCCGCGGTCGAGCATGGGGTTCCAGGTATTTCCCTCATACCTGCCAAAACGGGTGAGGGTTTTCAGGGGATGGCCTTTGCCGTCGCCGATGTGGCAGCTCTCGCAGGCGTTGCTGACGAAGATCGGCCCCAAACCCTCCTCGCGGCTGAAAATCCTCCCGAATTCCCCATCGCCGGCAAAGTGAGTGCGCACCTGCTCCGCGGTCAACCCTTCCAGCGGCCCGGCCAGCACCGTTTCCGGTTCCGGCGCAGGCGGCAGCAATTCCGAGCAACCGAGCGCCAAAATGCTTACCCCGGCGATTTTTATGATCATTGAAAATGCTCTTTTCATTGCTTACCCCCATAGGCTGTTGTTCGAGTGCTCAGGTGTCAGGTTTTCTCAGGCAGATTGCCGCCGCACTCTAACACCCGGAATTCCTCTTCAAACCCTCCGAACATAGATTTGCCTTGCCACTTTATCCCCCAGGATAACTTCCGAATTTTGGATTTCGATCTTCAGGGGACCTTCAAAGGGCGCTACTTCTATCAGCACGATCTCCGCATTGGGATACAACCCCAGGCTCCCCAGGTAACGGAGCAACTCCGGGTCCTGGTCGTTTACCTCCACGATGACCGCTGCCTGCGATGGTTGCAAGTCCGCTAACAGCAGGGTGGGACGCTCCGCCACCTCCCCGTTGCGGTCGGGAATCGGGGCGCCGTGCGGATCGTGGGTGGGGTAGCCTAACAGGGCGTCGATGCGCTCTTCCAACTCTTCGGAGAGCACGTGTTCCCATTTCTCCGCTTCCTGGTGCACCTTGTCCCAGGGAACCCCTAACGCTTCCGCTAAAAACAGCTCTACCAGGCGGTGGTGGCGGATGACTTCCAGGGCGATTTTTTTCCCGGAGTGGGTCAACTGCACGCCCTGGTATGGTTCGTAAGTTAGCAGGTTCATGTCGGACATTTTTTTGACCATCCCGGTCACGGAAGCGGGTTGAACGTTCAGGCGTCTGGCCAGAACCGTGGTCGCCACTTTGCCCTGCTCTTGCTGGATTTCGTAAATGCTCTTCAGGTAATCTTCGATCGCTTCGTTATACATTATGCCTGCTCAAAAATATTTTTAGTCTTACCTAAATTTTTGTTTTGAACTTATAAAGAGTTTGATGGCTTGTCAAGGACTTTTTTGTGGGAAGCAGCTTGTTCATTCCTCACTGAAGTGCGGTAATCTTTGATTGCCGCGCTTCAGCGTGCGGGGATAGTTCGCAGGGGGCTTTGCGCACTGCGCTGGCAAAAAAAAATGCCGACCTCTTTCGAGACCGGCATATAGTATTTTCACCACCCGGGGATGAAACCTTCTGGGGTAAACCGCTGGCGAGAGCCGCCACCTCCCTGTGGCGCTTTGCGGCGAACGATCCCGACATAGACTCAGCCTTCCCTGGCTGAATGTCGGGATGAAACCATCCAGGTTTCACTTCATTAGCAGCATTTTGTGGGAAGCGACGAAATTATTGGCTTCGAGGCGGTAGATGTAGATACCGCTGGCCACTTTCGCGCCGCTGTTGTTAGTGCCGTCCCAGGCCACTTCTTTAAACCCGGCTGCCTGATTGGCGCTCACCAGGGTCTTCACTTCCTGGCCGAGCATGTTGTAGATCTTCAGGGTCACGTTGGCATTTTCTTTCAACGCGTATTTGATGCTCGTGCTCGGGTTGAAGGGGTTGGGATAGTTTTGCTGCAAGCTGAATTCCGCGGGAATTTGCGGCTGATCATCGCCAATACCAACGATATATTCTTCTATGCCGTAATCATCGAAATACATCTGGTCATTGGCCGTGGCCCCGAAGAGGTCGCTGGCGTCTAAGCGCAGGGGGCTGCCCCCGCCGCTTGCGCCTAAAGTCCATGTCCAGGAGTGGACCGAAGCGCCATTGAAGCGGAATTCCGCCAGGTCATTATCGAGATCGACGATCACTTCGACCAGTTGCCAGGTATCGGGCGCCCAACTGAATGTCACCGCCGTTGAAGAACCGCCGAGCAGGCGTCCGCTTCCGCCGAGGTCAAAGTAACACTCCATCCCCCAGTTAAAGGGATTGGGCGTAAAGCCTGCCAGGGTGTTGAAGTACCCCGCCTTGCCGGTGGGAATATAGACGTAGAAGGAAATTTTCCACTTTCCGCTGGTAAGCGATCCGAAGGTCTTCACCAGGTCATTGTTCTGCACGATCACGACCGAATTGGACCCGCTAAAAGCTTGCGCATCCGATACGAAGGGGTCTTCGCCGGTTCCGGGCGTGCCGCTCCAGGTAGTCCAGTTGGTGGATTGAACCGTCAACTGCACCCCGGGGGCGTAGGATTCGAAGTCATCGAAAAATTCGGAAGGCGCTATCGGCGTGGCCGAGACCGTATCGCTGGGCCCGCTTTCCCCTTCGGTGTACATCGCGGTCACGTAATACCAGTAGGTAGTTCCGTTGACGACGTCGTTGTCGGTATAGCTCAAAGTGGGGGAAAGTACATTCGCAAGCAGGCTAAAGCTGGCGCCATTATCGGAGCGATAGATATTATAGCTGAGCAGGTCTTCGATGGTGGAAGAGGAGCCAGGGCGGAAGCTGTCATTTCCGCCAACCTGGGGTAGTTGGCTGCCGTCTAAGCTGACCGCGCCGGTTAACGGGTTAATCCCCTGCAAGTGGCGCTGGTAGGCCAACTGCTTGATTTCCGCGGGAGTCAGGGAGCGGCTTTCGCCGGAGGGGGAGAGCTCCACCAGCCGGGCGTTGGGGCCGACGCCTTCTAACACGATGGCGCGGATCATCAGGTTGTTATCGAACGAAGCGCCCACGGTGCCCAGGGTTCGCCAGGGCAGGCTCAAGCCGGGAGCGTTCACCCAGGAGCGGTTAGCGCTGGGCTGGTTGGTATCCCAGGAGAGGTTCATGGTCTGGCCGTTGGGTTCAAAATAGGAGATGAAGAAATCGTCAGCGGTAATTTGAACCCCGGCAGAGGAGACATCGACGATGTCGAAGGCGCCCCGGTTAATGGTCTGGTTGCCGGTGGCCAGGACGTTCGTCGGGCCGGTGGAAGTGCCGCCGCGGATGGTCCAGTCGATGCTGGTCATTCCGGTAGGAGCTTCCGCAAAGAAGACCTTGATAGCTTTCAGGGTAGAGGGATAGACGTTGGGGGTAAAGCGCACCGCCAGGTCGCCTTCCGCGGTGGCGCCGATACTCAAATTGCCTTCTGAGGTGCCGTCGTCATAGGCCAGTTCCGCTTCATTAGATCCTAAGGGAGCTTCCCAGGCCAGATCTACAAAGCCGTTGCCGGCTGCTGCGCTCAAATTGGTGGGCGGCTCCAACACCGGGGGAGCGCCCTCTTCCACGAAGATGCGCAGCATGGCGTCGTCGGTTTCAAAGTTGCGGAAAACGCCCCATACCCCGGTAAACTCCCAGGTCTGGCGGGAAGAGATGGAGTTGTTATCCACTCCCAGGGCCGGGGAGCCTTCGCCGGTCATTTTCCAGACTGCGAAAATGCCGCCGTCGTTCACCACAATATTGGAGCCGGAAACATCCACGTTATACCAAGTTGCAGTAGTCGGGGTGATGGAGGCGCTGGCCAGTTGGGTTCCCGGTTCCCCGCCGGGGCCATCATCATCATACAGTTCTAACAGCGCGGGAAGACCCGTGCCCGGAACCAGGTACCCGGAAACCTGAGTTATTTTAGCCGGGTAGGTCGGGGGAAGGTAATAAATTCCCATCCCGCCGGTGCCGCCGGACCAGTTCCAACCCTGTTCACTGGTGCCGTCATCCAGCGCCAGTTCACCGGGCAGGTTGACCACCCGCAGCTCCGCGTCTTTCTGATTGTTGGAGGGATTCAGGTCGCTCAGCAGCGATCGGATGCGCACGAAGAAGACGCCGGTCTCGCTCATGGTCCAGGTTTCGGTAAAGGTGATGTCCAGCGATTCCCCGGGATCGAGGCTGCCGACCAGCACGGAATCGATGTGCACCAGTTGGTTCAAGGGATATTTCCGCACTTCTGCAACCACGTAAAAATTGCTCTCGTTCTGGTTGCCGACGTTTTTGATAGTGCCGTTGGCGACAAAGCTTTCTCCATTCTTGATGAAGAAGCCGCCGCTATTGTCGTTTTGCACCCGGGTTGCGGCAATATCGTGAACCTGGTAAGTAGAGTTTTGCGGATAATAGAATTTGATGCTGCGGTTGGCCGGAACCGCGTTGGTGGAAAAAGTTTGGATACCCACTGTTCCGGAAACATTTTCGATTCCGGACATGCCGTTGGTGTTGGAGAAAGTGCCGGTTTGGGGACCGATATTGAAGGTGATGGAGGTATCCACCATGGAGAGAACGATCTGGAAATTATGATCCCCGCTGCTGCCGGTGGAAAGCCAGGCGGGAACGTGGTCGTACGAGACGATCAGGGTATCCACTCCGTTCGACCAATAGTACACTGCTCCCCCGCTGCCGGGATCGAAGTCCGCAGTGTAGGGACAAATGACATCATTGGGAGGAGTGGGATTGGGGATGGTGGTAAAAGGATCGGCCAGCTGCCCGCCGCCGGAGAAACGGATATATCCGTTGGAACCGACGCTGAAGCTGGTGACGTCGTACCAGTAATAGCGGAACGGGAAGCCGATGCCGAAGGGTCCCACGATGTTATCGTCGCCCAGGCCGGTCACCACGGTGCCAATGCCGGAAATATCGATCCACTGCAAGGGCGGGCCGTTGGGTTCCAGGTTATCGCGGGCTATGTACCCGTAAGCGTCCGGTCCCCATACGGTTTCGATGACGGGATCGGGATTGGGGGCAGCGCCCTGTTTGCCGGAAGAAGCTGCCAGGGCAACTCCCACCAGGAGCATCAAGCATAACAGTATGAAAGCTCTCATACGTTACCTCCTCGGGGTTTGAGTGATATGGTTGATTAGGGATTGGTTGAGTGAAAAGTTAATTGTATCATCATTCAGGATCCCTTCCTGATATGAAGCCGGTAGAAGTGAAAAATCGATTTGCAATGAAAACAGGGGCGCCTTGTAAGATTCCGCCGGCTCGGCGATGCGGTTCATGCAAAATTGACGGTTTCCAGTCCGTAAACACGCGCCAATATACTATCCGAAGAAATATTATTCAAGCCTTAACAATGAAAAGAATGGAAAATCTTAAAAATTCAGACAAAATTTAGACCTGCCGGGTCTCTGCAAGACTCTCATCGCAGCAGCAGCATCTTGCGGTTTTGCACAAACGGAGATGCCCGGAGCCGGCAGATATAGAAGCCGCTGGCCGCCTCTCGCCCGGCGTCATCCCGACCATTCCACTTTACCTCGTAGCGCCCGGCCGGTTGCGGCGCCCGCGCCAGGGTGCGCACTTTTTGGCCCCGCAGGTTGTAAATACTCACCTCCACTTCGCCGGCCCCTGCCGGAGAAAGCTGATAACCGATCGTTGTTTCGGAATTAAACGGATTGGGATAGTTCTGCTCCAGGATAAAATTCATCTCCGGCGGCTCCTCCTGTTTTTCTGGCAGAAAACCGGTTTGTTCGTTGAACGCTTTTTCGCCGGGCGAATATCCGCAAATCTCAAAAAAAGAAGGGGATTTTTTCCGACACGTCTTCCAGATCGTTTTCCACATCCAGGGGCTGGCGGGAGACCGCCTGCATCACCCCGTCGATGTCTTTCAGGCCGTGCCCGGTAACCATCACAACAACGCGATCTTGCCGCCCGCAAGTGCCCTGTTCGGCTAATTTTTTCAACCCCGCCAGGGCCGCCGCCCCGGCCGGCTCCGCAAACACCCCGGCGGTTTTGGCCAGCAGGGAAATGGCGGAAAGAATTTCTTCATCGGAGACCGCCACAAAGCGCCCGCCGGATTCCCGCGCCGCTTTCAGCGCCTTCACCTGGTCGCGGGGAACGCCCACGGAGATGCTGTCCGCGATGGTGCGGGGCTGCAATGGTTCGCAGCGTTCCGCTCCGCTCTCCCAGGCGCAAACCAGCGGGGCGCTGCCCTGCGCCTGCACCCCGATCATCTTCGGCAGCCGCTCGATCAATCCCAATTGATAAAACTCTTTGAACCCCTTCCACATTCCCTGGAAAATGCAGCCGTCGCCCACGGAGACGAAAACGTAATCCGGTGCTTCCCAGCTCAACTGCTCGCAGATTTCCAGCGCCGCGGTTTTTTTTCCTTCCCCTAAGTAGGGATTGATGGCGGTGCTGCGATTGTACCAGCCCCATTTTTCCGCGGCCCGGCAGCACAGGTCGAAGGCGTCGTCGTAATTTCCGTTTACTTTCAGCACCGTGGCGCCGAAGAGCAGCAACTGGGCAATTTTGGGGCGCGGGGCGTTTTGAGGGACAAAAATGGCCGTTTTCAGCCCCGCCAGGGCGGTAAACGCCGACCAGGATGAGGCGGCGTTGCCGGTGGAGGCCGCGGTTACGGTGCGAACCCCCTTTTCCAGCGCCTTCACCACTGCCACGGAGGAGGCGCGGTCTTTGAGAGAGGCGGTAGGATTGCGGCTGTCGTCTTTGATCCACACGCGCTCCAATCCCCATTGGTTTTCGAACTGCGGCGAGCGGTAGAGCGGGGTACATCCCACGGAGAGCGGTTGAATTTTTTCCGGCTGAAGGATGGGCAGCAGGGGCAGGTAGCGCCAGTGGGAAAATTCCCGGCTTTGCGCCAGGGTTTGCCGGGTTAGCAATTTAGAGACCGCGCCATAATCGTACCGCACCTCCCGGGTGCCCGCCAGGGGGCCGCAAGCGGGGCAGGTGTAATCAATCTCGCCGGGGGTAAATTCCCGGCCGCAGGAAACGCATTTCAATCCCAGCAGGGTGTGCATCAGCCGACCGACAAATCCTTTCTTGCCGCGGTAACGGTAATGGTCAGCCCGGCAATCACGTCGATGAAAGACATCGCCCCCAGGATAACGAAGGTGGAATCCGCCACCACCGGGGCATACAAAAAAATGAGCAGGTAAGCGATAAAAACAAAAATGGAGAGGATGTGTTCGGTAATGGCAATATTGGAGGCGCGGGTGGATTTAAAAAGTTCTATGTACAGCACGGATAACCCGATCAGGATGATTAAGTCGCTCAACTTGAAAGCCCACTCCGCATTGGAAGGCAGCCTGAATTTGTATATGGTAGCTTCCAGGGTGTGCAAATTGGGGTAGAATTGGTGTAAAAGCCCAATGGTCAAAAAATAGCCTACTAATAACACGCCAAAAAGGGGGGTTACCGAAAGTGTTTTCCCGATATTCATGGTAAACCTCTTTTAAATAGTCGTATCAAAACTTTAAAGCTGTCTTTCTACTTTTATCATGCTGCGCTGTCATTTACTTCGTGTCATTTATTGTCATTAAGCGGCAATAAATGACGGTGAAGCCAATAAGCAGTTATAATTTAACTGCTTAAATGAGCATTCTCAAGGATCATTATATTTGCGTGAAGCGGTGAATAAATTTTCATAAATCCTTCTGCATTCAAAACATCCTTAGCGGTTATTTGCGTTAGAACACAATCGCAGCGCCATCTGCTGGCCTTATTATACGCGTATTTTCGAATACCGTATTTCCCCCGATCACTTTTTGGAATATTTTCGGGAAATTTCAAAAAGGGTGGGGAGATTTTTTAAGCAACATCAGTGGTTTTAGAATTTAAAGTATTTGTTCCGGGAGAGTCCCATGGCCGAAAATTTCGAGCAATTAACCTTCTTCTGCCAGTTATGTGATGCCAGCATCGATAGTAATATCTGCCCCAGGCACGGGATCGACTTCGTGACCATCAAAAAGATAACCCAGGTCAAAAAGCCTTCTAAAAACGCCCCGGCAGACAGCGCAAATCGCCGGATCAACGGGATGCTGCAACTCGGCGAGCAGGCCGGCTCCGGCAACGCCGCCAATGAGAAGAGAATCGCCACCCCGCAGCAAATCAAAAAGGGGGTGCATCTGCCGGTTATCCCTACCGATACCAACGAAGAACACGCCTTAACGCCGCTTCCGGAGCTGGAAGAAGATCCGCAAGATGTTTCCCCAACGAACAATCCCTACCGGCAAGCCGTGGAAAAGGAGCTGCACGAGCAGTTGCAAGACTATCACGGCGTGGAACCCGGGGTATCAGACTATTATGAAGCCGCGGCCGCGCCGTCCCGCCCGGCAACCCGCCCCGCCGGGATCAACAAGGGGATATTGGCCGCTTCCATCACGGTCATTGTCCTGCTTGCCGCGGTGGTCGCTTATGTTACGGTGAAGCAATCCGCTCCTTCGCCCACCTCGCTGTATTCCCAGGCGGAAAGTTTTTATAACACGCAAAACTATCCCGCGGCGCTGCAACTATACCAGCAGTTCATCGAAAAATACCCCGACGATCCGTTGGTTCCCCTGGTAAACGACAAAATCAGCAGCATTAACCGGCAGAGCGTCGCGGCGGTTTCGGATAGCACGGACGGGCAGCCGCAGCTCAAAGAATTGATGCTGAAAGCAAACATCGCTTTTCAAAAAGAACAATACGTCCGGCCGGAAGAGGACAACGTCATAGCATATACCACCGCGATTTTAAAAATGGATCCGACTTACCAGCCGGCGCTGGACCTGCACGACCGGGTCATCGCCTACTATCAAACCCAGGCGGAAGCAGCGATGCAGAAAGGCCGGTATAATGACGCCATCGGTTATTACCATACCATCCTGGAGATCAAACCCAACGACGCCCAGATTATCAGCAAAATCCACTCGATTTTGACCCAAAAAGACGAGATGCCCAGGCCCTGACCATGTTAACCGGCCTGAGCGCCGGAGGATTTTCCTTTCCCATAGCCTGAATGAGGGTGAGTTCGCTTTGCGGCGGATTCACTCTTTTTTTGTGAAGCAAAGGCGCGCCTGCCGCCGCTTGCATACCAGGCGGGAAAAATTGAAGGCGCGTTCCAGCCCCATCTCCCATCGAATATCCAGAATTATACTTTGCTGTTTGAAATGAAATCTGCAAATTTTATCTTTGGGTTGCTAATTTTGCTGGTAGGGCCACTATCATATAGAAAAGGAGTGACGCAGATGAAGATCAAAGAAAGTTTCGAGAAAAACATTGCCGTTTTAACGATTACCGGGAACATGATGGGCGGGCCGGAGACCACGGCGCTGCACGATAAAGTAAAGAGCCTGCTGGCAGATAATGTCAAAAACGTGGTCATCGACCTGAAAGGCGTGAAGTGGCTGAATAGCTCCGGGTTGGGGGTGCTGATGTCCTGCTTCGGGTCGCTGAGCCAGGCCGGGGGCAAAATGAAACTGGCCAGCGTGGCCGAAAAAGTCAACAGCGTGTTGATGATTACCAAACTGATCCAATTCTTCGAAACTTATGAAAACGCCGAGCGGGCGGTCGCGAGCTTCCAGCAAGAAGGGAACTGAGCGATCCGCGGGAAGGCGTAAAACGTAATGCGTAAGACGACGGGGGCGCAGCACAAATTGCACAAATTCGAGGCGGAGCCTCGAAAGAATCCGTTCAGAGCACTGGAACGAGATATATCAAATTACTCGTTACACAGCTCTGCTGTGTAATGCACTCTTGGAGGCTCTGCCTCCAGTGCAATTTGTGCTGCGCCCGACGACGGAATACGCAATTCGCAACAACCACAACCGTTACGCATTACCCCAGCCCCAATTTCCCCGCAATTTTCTGCATCGCTGCGATGGTGAAGCGAATGTGCTCGTCTAATTCCACCCCTAATTCTTCCGCGCCGCGCTGAATGTCCTCCCGGCGCACCTGGGCGGCAAAGCGCTTATCCTTGAGTTTTTTCTTCACCGATTCTACGGTCACTTCGGCAAGCTGCCGGTTGGGGCGCACGTAGGTTACCGCGGTGATAAACCCGCACAACTCGTCCACTGCGAACAATGTTTTGGCCATCAGGGTTTCCCGGGGAACCCCGGTGTGTTCTGCGTGCCCCTGGATGGCGGTAATCCATTCTTCCGGGTAGCCTTTGGCGCGCAGGATTTTTGCCCCCTCCATGGGGTGAAACTCCAGGCTGGGGTATTTCTCATAATCAAAATCATGCAGCAGCCCGACGATTCCCCAGGCTTCTTCGTCTTCCCGGAACTTCCGGGCGTAAGCGCGCATGGCCGCTTCCACCGCCAGGGCGTGCTTGAGCAGCGCCTCTTTGGTGGTGTATTCGGCCAGCAAGCGGTAAGCGTCTTCGCGGGTCATAGGTTTTTCCTCCGGTGAATTTTCAGACGTGAAACGTGAAGCGTATTCCGTATTCCGTAATGCGTAAAACGTAACACAACGGAATACGCACTACGCAATACGAGTTACGCACTACGTTTTACGCATTACGCCTCACGCCTCACCGCAGCAACACAAATTTCTGCCGGATGCTTCCCCCCGGGCTGGTGAATTGCAGGAAATACACCCCCGAGGAAACCCACTGTTCGGCAGCGTTGCGCCCCTCCCATTCCAGGGTGTGATGGCCGCAGGCGTGTTTTTCGTTCTTGAGAATGATCTCCCCTTCCCCGTGCAAATTGAAAACCTCGATGCGCAGGGGCATTTCCTGGTAAACCCGGTAGTGGACCAGCGCGGTGCGCCTCACGGGGTCGGAACCCTCCACGGCAATGATTTCCAGGTTGCTGAGAAAATTATCGCCGCTAGAGCCGGATTTGCCGTCAGGCTTCACGCCAAACGCCTCGGAATGCTTTGGCAAGGTTTCGCGCATGTGCAGGTCTGCGAATTTCCAGTTGTGGTGGGCGTCGCTGCTCAGGATCAGCGCAGAGGCGTGGTTTTCGATCTCGTGAAGCTGGAACAGGGTGACCAGGTGAAGAGAGCGGTCGCGATTGCCCTGGTAGCCGTCGTAGGCCGCGGCTTTGATGTAGAATTTGATGTCGCGAACTTCCTGCCTGGCTTCCGGGGAAAG
>CAZFVV010000077.1:0-23467 GCA_964522165.1 uncultured Calditrichaceae bacterium | reverse complement strand
TGGCTGCAAATATTTTAACTCTCTTTCCCGGTATTAGGTTAACGGGAATGCGGAAGGCCGGGATAAAAAATCCTGTTTTATCCTGTGAATCCTGTCAAAAAATCTTATTTAACATTGTCAAGATAGTAACACATTCTCTTTAATAAGGCCCATCGCCCGTGCGGTCGCGGTCATCGAAGGAGCACTCCCCGTCGGCAACGTGCCCTTTGTAACGATTCTCAAGGGTCTTTTGATAATGCTCCTCCAGCGATTTGCATATTGCCGGGCGTTTAAGCCATTTTCCATCGGGAGTGGTACAATATTCAATCTCCAACGGAATCTCTTTATCGAGATACATCCCGAAAAGCTCCACCTCTTCCGGCGCGATGTTGTTTTCAGCCAAATGCTCGATCAGGCCGCAAATCGTATCCGCGAAGTAGTGCTGGTAGAGCGGTTCCTGGCCCTGTCCGGAGAGGGCATCGACCCTGGCCATGTAGGTGTAGGGCAGGGTTTTGTCGTATTTGGATTTAGGGCCTAAAAATGTTCTGATGGCGCCCATGGGAGCCTCCGTTTTATTCTTTCAGACACCTGAGCGCAGCGCCAGACTAAAGTCTGGCACTCCAGGTATCCGTTGTTTATGGGATATTATTCAACGCCCGATCAATATCGTCGCGCAGGTCTTCGAAATCTTCGCAGCCCACTGCCACTCGCACCAGTTCGTCGCGGATGCCGGATCCTTCCCGCTCTTTTTTGGGAACCGAGGCGTGGGTCATAGAGGCGGGATGTTCGATCAGCGACTCCACCCCGCCCAGGGAAACCGCCAGGGTGAATAACTGCACGTTGTTCATCACGATTTTACCGCCTTCCAGCCCGTTTTTCACCCCGAAAGAGATCATCGCCCCGAAACCGTCCATCTGCTTTTTGGCGATCCGGTGCTGGGGATGCTCCGGGAGGCCGGGATAGCTGACCCAGGTCACTTTCGGATGCTGTACCAGGAATTGGGCCAGTTTTCCGGCGTTTTCCTGCGCTCTTTCTACCCGCAGCGGCAAAGTGCGAACCCCCCGCAAGACCAGCCAGGCCTGGTGGGGGTCCATGGTGCCGCCGAATAGATTGAGCACCGGTTTGATTTTGCGATACAACGATTCATTCTTCGTAACGATCATGCCCCCCACCACGTCGCTGTGCCCGTTGAGGAATTTGGTTAAACTGTGAATCACCACGTCCGCTCCCAGTTCAAAGGGGCGCTGCAAATAGGGACTGGCGAAGGTGTTATCCACCACTAAGAGCAAATCGTGCCGTCGGGCGATCTCCGCCGCCCCGCGAATATCGGTGATGCTGATGGTGGGATTGGCCGGGGTCTCGATGTAAATCATCCGGGTATCCGGCAATTGCAGCGCCCGCTCGATGTTGCGGAGATCGGAGGTATCCACAAAGGTGGATTTTACCCCGTAGCGGGAGAATTCCTTTTCCAGCACCATCCGGGTGGGCCCGTACACCGAGGCGGTGCTGACAATGTGCGCCCCCTGTTGCAGCAGCGCCAAAAACACCGTGGTGGCCGCGGCCATTCCGCTGGCGGTACCCATACCGGCATAACCGTTTTCCAGGGAGGCAATGCACTCTTCCAGCGCCCCGGTGGTGGGATTGCCCATGCGGGTGTAAATGTAGCCGTCTTCCGCGCCCGAAAACCGGGCCGCGCCTTCATCCGCATTCGGAAAAGAAAAGGTGGAGGTCTGGAAAATCGGCACCGAGACTTCCCCGAAAACCGGTTTTTTCAAGCCGCCGGCGTGAATAGCTTTGGTTGCTTTGTGCAGGGACAGGTTCTTTTCTTTCATGTTTGAGAGCTCCTCATCATTGGTGGAAAGTTTCCTACAGAATAGATCATCTTTTATCATTAAAGGGGGTTTCGTAACGCCACCAAAGAAACCCGGGTATTAGCGCGCCATTCCGCAAATTGCTTTCCTTGATCAACTCTATGGCCTCGTCTTCCGTTAGCGCAGACCGAAATTCTTTTTCCACCAAACCGATCCAGCTTCGCCGGATATCGGCAATGAATAAATGCCCGTCATCGCGGAGCACCCGTTCCAGTTCGTCGAGCATTATTACCGGATTCGTAACCAGGTGCAGCATGTTGATATTCAACACGGCAGTAAAGTGATTTTCGGGGTAGGGCAGGCTGTGAACGTCCGCTTTTTTAAATTCAACCCTGCCGGAAACGTTAGCTTTCGCGGCGCTCGACATTGCTAATTCCAACAGCGGTTCGGAGAGATCGACGCCAGCGAATTCAGCCTCCGGGAACGTTTTTGCCAAATAGATGAGGGTTTCGCCAAAACCGCAGCCGGAATCTAAAACCCGGCCTTTTTGAAACCCCCGCGTTCTTAGCTTCCGGGCGTATTCTTCCCCAAAATTTCGCGCCATTTTCAAATGTTTCTTTGCATATCGCCCGGCAAAAGCAAGATCGCTAAAAACCGGGTCGCGTTTGGGAGTATGGCGTTTCATAAACTTAAAAGGTTTTGTTAATGAAAATCGTTCTCATTTAGAGTCCAAAAAATTTTACAGATTCCCGCGGCAGGCATTGCAAATCCCATAGAACTGGATGGTATGCCCGGTAATCTGAAAATTGTGCGCGGCCGAGAGCGCCTGTTCCACCTTGTTGAGTAGCTCGATCTCCTCCTCTACAAAATCATCATAGTCGATGATCTGCTTGCAGCCGGTGCAGATCAGGTGGTGGTGATGCCCCGGCTTTTGGGGGCTGTGGATCAACTCGTAGCGGCTGCGCCCGTCGCCAAAGTGGAATTTGGCAATAATCCCCATCTCCTCCAGGAGCTCCAGGTTGCGGTACACCGTGGTCAGGCCCACATTAGGATAGGTTATATGAACGCTCATATAAATTTCTTCGGCTGAGAGATGGTCGGTGGTGTTGTTCAGCACCTCCAAAATCGCCTTGCGCGGTTCGGTAATCCTCAATCCCCGCTGGCGAAAATTGCGATGCCATTCCGGGTTATTTTTTCCGTTCATACTTCTTGCCTTAATGAAAATGATTTTCATTAACAATATAAAAATGGGAAGCCATAAATCAAACAAATCTTATTTTTTGGTTGCTGTTCAACCGCAGGGCGCGAAGACGCTAAGAGTGTGCCTGGAAATTCCGGTCGCTACTTCCCCAAACGCCTCCATAGCACACGGATAACGCTGATGACCCGGATTTGCACAGATTTCTTCAATGAATTTTGTCAATTTATCCGCGAAAATCCTTCTCATCAGTGTCATCAGCGTTCCTGTAAATTGGGTTGCCGGGCCGGTTCGGGCAGCCCCGCCTCCCGGATCGCCCGGATGCGCTCCAGCATCGGGGGATGGGAGTAGTTCAGGAATACGTAAAAAGGATGGGGAGTGAGGTTGGCGAGGTTGTGGGCGGAGAGTTTTTTCAGGGCGCTGATCATGTCCTCCCGGCTGCCGGTGGTTTCTACGGCGTAGCGGTCGGCTTCGTATTCGTTCTTGCGGGAAAAAATTTGCAAAAAAATGGAAAGGATCATCTCGATGGGAGAATAGAGCATCCCGAAGAAGATCAATCCCGCGTACACCGACATTTCTTCCATGTAAAACGCCTCGAACAATCCCCGGTGGCTCAAAAAGATCGAGAGCAGGTAAAAAACCACCCCGGTGTGCAGCACCCCGATCAGCATTCCTTTCCAGATGTGTTTCTTCTTGTAGTGCCCGATCTCGTGCGCCAGCACCGCCACCAATTCGCCCACGCTCTGGCTTTCCACCAGGGTGTCGAACAGGGCGATGCGCTTGTTCTTGCCGAAACCGGTGAAAAAGGCGTTCGATTTGCTGGAACGTTTGGAGCCGTCCATCACGAATACGTTTTTGAGCGGGAATTTGACCGAATCGGCGTAGGAGAGGATGGCGCGGCGCAGCTCCCCGTCTTCTAAGGGAGTGAATTTATTGAACAGGGGCATGATCCAGGTGGGAGCGATGAATTGCATGAACAGGGAAAACAGGATGGCGGCGATCCAGCAGTAGAGCCAGGCGTAGCTGCCGGCGTATTCGAAAAAGGCCAGCACCCCGGCCAGCACTGTCCCGCCGATGACGATTCCCAGCGCCGTTCCCTTGAGAATATCCAGAATAAAGGTTTTCACGGTAGTTTTGTTGAACCCGAAACGCTCTTCGATCACAAATGTGCCGTAGATGCTGAAGGGGAGGGATAGCGCCGAGCGGGCAAAAATTAAAATCCCGGTGTAGAGCAGGCCGCTCCAAACAGGGTGCAAAATCCATCCGCGCACGATCTGGTCCAGCCAGTTGAATCCTCCCCAAAACCAGAACGCCAGGGTAATTGCCAGCCCGAAAGTGGAAGTTATAAACCCGAAGCGGGTGCGCACCCGGGTGTACTCCTGGGACTTGCGGTATTTCTCGGCGTCATAAACCCCTTCGAATTCCCCGGGCAACTCCCGGCGCAGGGCTTTCAAATTCAGGAGGTCAGTAATCAGGTCCAACAGAAAACTGAAGAGCAGCGTTGCCAGGATGATGGCGGCGTAAATATTCATAAAGCATTCCTTTGTCGATTCTTATAACTGATGTTATGCAGAACATTCTCGTTCCACCGGTCTCCGGTGGAACGCACTGCGCGATGCTCTGTATCGCATCATGTTACGACTTGGCGCAGAGCGCCATCAGCGGCGTTCACCCCGACGGATCGGGGTGAACGAGTCGTAAATGCGTAACATCAGCTTATAAATCTTTTCTGCTAAAGATAACCGCCAAAAGGTGTTCGGGCACGTGATTTTTTTTTCGGGGAAAGCATATCCATGTTGCTCGCCCGGAAAAGACGCAAATCCCGTTTGGTTTCCGGGCGATATCTGCATATTTTCAGGATGCAACTCCCACTTTTTTAAAGAAAGGAAAAAACCATGAAAATATTTTTGATGCCCATGGTGGCGCTGGCGCTGGTAATCCAGCCGGTTTCGGCGCAAATCGAGCTTCAGCAGGCCTTCCCGGCGCTTACGTTCACCCGCCCGGTGGATTTGCAGCACGCCGGGGACGGCACCAACCGCCTTTTCGTGGTGGAGCAGCGGGGAGTGATCTCGGTATTCGAAAACGATCCCGGGGCCGCTTCCAAAACCACCTTCCTGGACATTCAGGACCGGGTGGATGATTCCAGCAACGAAGAAGGGCTGTTAGGGCTGGCTTTTCATCCTGATTATGAAAATAACGGCTATTTCTACGTCAACTATACCGCTACTGGTCCCGACCGCACCCTGATTTCCCGCTTCAAGGTTTCTGCCAACGATCCCAACATGGCGGAGCCGGACAGCGAGGTGGTGATCATTACCATTCCCAAGCCCTTTTCCAACCACAACGCCGGGCAGCTCGCCTTCGGCCCCAACGACGGCTATCTCTACATCACGACGGGAGACGGGGGCAGCGGCGGCGACCCCCAGGGCAACGGGCAGAACCGCCAAACCCTGTTAGGTTCCATATTGCGTATCGATGTGAATAGCACGGCGCCGGGGTTAAACTACTCCATTCCCCCTACCAACCCCTTTGTGGGCAATACCCAGGGCTACCGGGAAGAAATTTACGCCTGGGGGGTGCGCAATCCCTGGCGGATGAGCTTCGATCCGGTGACCGGCTGGCTGTGGGCGGCGGACGTGGGGCAGAACGCCTATGAAGAGATCGACATCATCGAGAACGGCAAAAATTACGGCTGGAACATCATGGAGGGGAACCATTGCTACAATCCCCCGACCGGCTGCGATACCGCCGGGCTAACCCTGCCGGTCTGGGAGTACAGCCACAACCTGGGCAATTCCGTAACCGGGGGGTACGTGTACCGCGGGCCGGGGGTGCCGGATTTGGTGGGCAAATACATTTACGCCGATTTCGGTTCCGGGCGCATCTGGGCCTTAGCGTACGACGGCGTCAACCCCGCGGTGAACAACCAGTTGATAGATACCTCGCTGTTGATCGCCTCTTTCGGTGTGGATCAGAACCAGGAGCTGTACATCTGCGCTTTTGACGGGAAAATCTACCGCTTCAAACCCACGCCGACCGGCAGTTCCGGCAGGCTCCCGGTCCTTCCGGAGAGATTTGCCCTGGGACAGAACTTTCCCAATCCCTTCAACCCGGTTACAAAAATACCTTACCGGCTCGACCAGGCCGGGAAGGTGTCCATTGCGATCTTTGATGTGAGCGGCAAACTGGTAAATACCCTGGTGGACTCGATGGTATCCATGGGGCAGCATTCGGTAAACTGGGACGGCAGCGATTTCGAGGGCAAACTGCTCGCCGGGGGAGTTTATTTTTACCGCCTGAAGGTGGATGATATTGTGGTGCAGACGCGGAAGATGGTTTTTTTGAAGTGAAGGTTGCAGGTGCGACGCACTTTAAAAGCCCGTCGCACCTTTTGCGCCTAACAACTTCCCCACGTCCTTCCGGCACATGCGCCGGAATTCGCAGTAGCTCTCGCAGGCCGGGGCGTCAGGATAAGCGGTGTGGCGGAATTCGCCCTGGCGAATTTTCTCCACGCAGGCAAATACCTGCGCTTCGGAGCGGTCGATCAGCTCCCGCAGGGTAAGCTCCCGGCCCTCTTCATCGACGATCTTCTTGTTGGGCAGCGCCGCCGGATTGTTTCCGGTTTTGATGTTCAACCCCGCGGTGCGGTCGAAAGCCGCGGCCACGCGCCGGCAGTTCTCCTCATCTTTGACCTGGTAGATGGCGAGCATTACCGGCTCCACCGCCGGTTCCGATTGCCCGCGCTGCAACAGCTTCGGCAGGGCCGCGGCGTACATCGGAAGCTGCAGGGCGGTTCCGGCCAGCATCTCCCTCACGTGGCTGATCGCGGAACCGGTTTTATAATCCAACAGCAGCGCCTGGCCGAATTCGTTCATGTCCACCCGGTCGATCTTGCCGGTAATCTGCACGGTTTTCCCCTCGCGCTCCAGGGTGAGCGGCTCCTCTACGGAGATGGGATCCTGCTCGCTCTTCCGCCCCGCCCGCCCAAAAGCCACCTCGAAGTATTCCGGGTAGAACTGCAAAGTGTTGATGGCTTCCTCTTCCTCCTTCAAAAACTGCGCCCACACCCCGGGATGCTGCGCCGATCCGAAATATTTTTCCCGCTCTAACTCGAACAAGATGCCCTGGAAGGGCAGGCGAGCGAATTCTTCCTCTGCGATCTGCTTCAGCAGCGCCGCTTCTTCCCAGGGGCGGCGCTCCTGCTGGCGCTCCTTCAGGGCGCGGTAGAAGCGGAACAGGGTTTGGTGTACTAACTGCCCCCGCTCCAGGGGTGTAAGTCCCGCTTCGATCTCCGGTTCTTCTTCTAACCGTAAAAGATATTGGAAAAAGAAGCGGATCGGGCAAAAGGCGTAGGTTTCCAGGCGGGTGATGGAGAAAGGCCCCTCCCCGAAGCGTTCCTGCAGCTGGCGGATGATTTCCGGGTAAGCGCCCAACATCCCTTCGTACTCTCCAAACTGATCGCGGCGGCGCTTGCCGGCGTTGCTGCGCACCTGCTGCAGCCAACCGGGGAGCCGGGCGATTTTCTCCGGCTGCTCGTTTTGATGCAGCAAAATCCATCTGCGGAAATTGCGCTGATCCGCAGGCTGAATGCCCGGGGGAATCCGGCGGGCAACCTGTTCCAGCAAGTCCTGGCGGTTTTGCAGGAAGCGCGGGGAGGGGGGCGATTTCCGCCAGCGCACCTTCACCTGGTCGGCCAGCACGTTCAAAAAGTTGGAGGGCACTTTGGCGGCCTCTTTCTGGAAGCGCGGATAGGTGAATATCAACCGTTCCGCCCCGGAGCCGAGCAGTTGATAGAGCAGGTAGCGATCCTGCGCCAGCAAATCTTCCGTGGCCGCCAGCCCCATCTGTTTCCGCTTCTCATCATTGAAAAACACGTCATGGGTGTAGGGGCGGGGAAACTCCCCTTCCACCATGCCGCCGAAGATGAGCGCCTGCGGCTCCGTGGAAAGAATTTCCAGGCGGGGCATGATCTGCAAGCCGTAATTGGCCCACTCCCGCAGGTTGTAAGTAGCCTGGGAGACCAGCAGGCTCAGGTATTGGTGCAGCTCCTTCAGGGCCAGCTTGCGTTCCCCGTGCAGGTTGGTCATAATCCAGCTAAACTGGTCTAACACTTTGATGAAGCGGTTGAAAGCGCGGTATTCCCGCTCCCTCTCCTGCGGCGTCAATGCCTCGCTCTCGTTTTTATACCAGTTCAGGAAACCGTAGCGGTCTAACAGGCCCAGGTACTGCTCCCGGAAATCCGCCGCGGGTTGCTTTCGATCCAGCGCTTTCAACCCCTCGAACAGGGTTTGCAGCTTCGGCGCGGCGGCGGCGAAGGTTTCGATCAGCTCCTCGCAGCGCTGGCGGTCGAAATCGTCGTCTTCCGCGCTTTCGGTTAACTGGCGCTGCAATAGCTCGCTGTATTTCTGTAAATCGCCCTCCCATTTGGCGTGAAAGTAGCCCAGGCGCAGCTCCCGGGCAATCAGCTTGACCGCGCCGGCCTCCACCCGCTGCGCCCGTCCCGGGTTGAAGAAGGGGGAGCTGAGCAGTTGCAGCAGTTTTTTGGCCTCGAAGCCTTGCAGGGGAACCTCTAACAGCAGCAGGAAACTGCGGATCAGCGGCGACTGGCTTAGTTGGAAGCCGGTGGAGAGGTTGTAGGGCAGCCCGGTGTCCGGCAGGCCGTAGCGGGGGAAGATTTCATGTACCAGGGGCGCGTATTGCTCCAAAGAGGGAAAAGTGATCCCGATTTTGTGCAGGGGAATCTTGAGATGATGGTGCAGCCGTTTGACGTAGTTGGCGATGAAGGCCACCTCTTCGCTGCGGCTGTTGAGCGGCTGGATGAGGATGTCCTTTTTGATCTCCGTTTGCGCGAATTCCGCCCCGCTTTTGCGGAACAACTGCCGCTCCCAGGCCTCCGGCTGGCCGAGCTGAATCTCCACCGGGTGCAGGTTTCTCAGCGCTTCGTAGGCGGGGTCGATGTGCTCGAACATCTCGCTGTTTTCCGGCAGGTAATCTAATTTGATTTTGATGGAACAACCGTTTTGAATGCGCCGGAAAAATTCCACCATGGGGCGGCTGAACAGGCCGTAGCCGCTCAGGTACACCGTATCCACCCGGGGAAAGCGTTTGCGCCAGAACGCTTCATCCAACCGTGCGATGACGGCCTGGATGGCCCCCGCCTCGTCGATCAACCGCTGGCCCAGCGCTTCTTCGAACCCGCTGATGAGCAGGGAGAAATCCTGGATGCGAACGCGGTCGTCTTCGTCTTCCTCTTGCAGGGAACCGGCCAGCCCGGCGTCGTCGTAGCCGTATTCGCGCAGCTCTTCCAACAGCTCATCCACTTTGTGGATCAAACCCCGGCGCCGGATGCTGGCGGGGGAGAAAAATTGCAGGTTAGCGGCGTTTTTCTTCAGCGCCTCTTCCACCAGGAACAAGCGCATGGTATTGGAGATCACCTTGCGCGCCCCCGGCAACTGCTGGTACAGCTCTACCATGAACTGGTAAAAGGTGTACACCGGGGGATCGGCCAGCGCCCGCCGGTCGGCCAGGTCGATCAGCTGCTCCTTGAAATAGCGCACTGCCCGCCGCACCGGGAGAAAATAGATGAAATCGTACTCCAGTCCCGGTTGCCGGCGGATGCGCTCGACAATCTCGTTCTTGAAATAGTAATACTCCCCGGCGGGGCCGGTGAGGAGGTGGAATGCGGGGTTGTGTGACATAGCTGATTTAGTTATGGGTGACGAAGTTAACAGTGTCCACCGGCATTAGGCTGTTGCAGATTTATTTTGGGGCCACGAATCTCACAAATTTTCACGAATTATCAACGATTGAAGGTCAAATTCTCGGAAAATGTTCGTGTAATTCGTGTGGCGAAAGCCATCCCTTCGGGATAATTCGTGGTTTAATCCCTAAATCGGTTCACCGCTTCGGCAAACCGCTCCGCCGCCGGCGCGTCCATGCGGAAATAGAGCGCCGGCTCGATCAGCTCCACTTCCATGATGGCAAATTCATCCCCGGCGTCGCGAACCAGGTCCACCCGGGCGTAGAGGGGAATCCGGCCCAGCGAATCCATCACCGCCTCCCCGCGCCGGCGCAGTTTTTCATCCGCTTTGACTGCGGTGATAATCCCCCCGTGCTCCTCCTGTACCCGGAAGTCGTTCGCCTGCGGGGTTTTGAGAATGGCGTGGCTGTACTCCCCGCCGAAATAGAAGAGCGAGTATTCCCCCTCCGTGATGATGTTTTCCATAAACGGCTGCGCCATGAATGCCCGCCCGGCAAAGAGATGCTGCAATTTATCATAATAAAAGGGAATATCTTCCCGGTGCAGCCGGAAGGTATGGTCGGCGTTGGCGCTGATAACCGGTTTGATTATGATTTCCTCGCTGTGAAGCCGGGCGTGAAACCCCTCCAGCTTCTCCGGCGAGACGCCTCCTTCCTGCCAGATGGTGGGAACGATGCGGTTCCCTTTTTCCTGCAAGTCCCGGAGATAGGTTTTGCGAATGTTCCACTTCACCAGCTCGAGATCGTTTTGCAGCAGGGACGGGGAGGCGTCGATCCGCTCCAATACGTTCAGGAAACGCGCGGCGTCGTTTTGGTAATCCCAGGTGGTGCGAATGATCACCATATCAAAGCGGTTCCAATCGCAGGGCTGCCGCCAGGAGACGGTTTCCACCGCCCAGCCGCGCGCCGCCAGCGGGGCGACGGCGCGTTCGTCATCGCTGACAAATCCTTCCAAATTATCCGTAGAGAGGAAGGCAAGACGTCTCATTCGTTTTTTCCTCCCGGGTATGCCGTACTTGCAGGAACGCCCTGCCCTATTCTTCCGACTCCGCCGAACGCGCCAACCGCCAGTACTTGCGATTGTGATAGACCAGGGGGCGTGTACGAGGCTCTTTTCGCCCGGTGGCCAGCACCTGCCCGCTGATCATATAGTGGGTGCCGGCGTCGATGACCCGCAGCACCCGGCAATCCATCCAGGCGATGGCGTCCGCCAGCACCGGCGACCCGGTGGAGCGGCTTACGAATCTCACCCCGTTGAAGCGATCCGCTCCCTCCGGCAGCGCGGTAAGACCGGCAAATTGCCGGGAAATCGCTTCCTGCCCTTCCCCCAGGATCGACACCGCAAATATTCTCGATTTGCGAATCAACCGGCAGGTTACGCTCTCTTTTTGCAGCAAAACCAGCACCAGCGGCGGTTCCAGTGAGACGGAGGTAAAGGCGCTGACGGTCATCCCGCTGCGCCGCTGGCCGGATTGCGTGGTTACGACCGTAACGCCGGTGGCCCAGAGCCGCATGGTTTGCCGCAGCTCCTCGGAAAGCTCGTTTTTCAGGTCTAACTGCATCTTCTCGATCCTTTTTCTGAACACCCGCTCGATTGTATCCCCTTTTCAAGCACGCTCTAAAATGCTTCTTCCATGCTGAAATACACTCCGCTGGTGTTTTTGCCAAAACCGATATCCGCGCGCAGATTGACTTTTTCTGCTTCATTGAATTTGAACCGCAGCCCGAACCCTCCGGCAAATTTGGCTTCATCGATTCTGAAATCGTGGAGTTTATCGGAGACGTCGCCCAGCGCCGCAAAGCCCGCCAGCCCGAATCGCCACCACAGGTCGGTGCGGTATTCTACCTGGCCGGCAAGATGAGCGCGGTCCCGGTAGCGCCCCTGGTAATAACCGCGCATAATCCCCGCTCCTCCCAGGGTTGAAAGCTCGTAAAAAGGCGGATTCCCTCTTACAAAGCTGCCGAATCCCTGGAGGGCGAGCACGGATTTAGAGGAGAGGGGCAAATACTGCCGCAGGTCTATCAGGTAGCGATTGAAATCAAACTCGCTGCCAATTGCTTTCATATAAAAAATTGCCCGGGCCTGGTGGTATCCCCCGCGGGTGGGATAAAAAATGTGGTCGCGGTTGTCCCAGACCCACAGCATTCCCAGCCCGGAGCTGATTCCCCCCTCGCTGCCGGTCAAACTCCCGCTGAGCAGGTAGGGATTGGCGCGTTTATCTTCGATGGTGTTATCCAAAAAATCGTAGATGAAGCCGGTTTTGGTGTGGGGAATGAAATCAACCCCCGGGGGAAGTTGCAGGCTTACCTCCGCTCCCCAGGCGCGGGAAGCATAGTTCTCCTCCTCGATGTCCGGGGTATCGTTCCCCACCCCCCAGAATTTATCCACATAGTACCCGTAATCCAGATTTGCGGAAAGCAAGAACTTATTGCGCGCAAAATAGATTTGCGGGGAGAAGGAAATCCGGTATTGTTTTTTGGTAGAGTAATATGCAGAGACGCTGATTTTCGAAGGGCGGAGGAACACGTATTCGGAGGTGTAAAACGTGATCAGCCCGCCCACCCCGAAGGCAAATTCGGTTTCCGGGGTGTAAAACAGAAAGGGATAAACATTGATCCGGGTTCGCCGGGTTTTGAGAATTTCGGTATGAATCAGCGTTTGGGAAGTATCGGCCTTCTGCGCCGGCTGGGCGAAGCTCCGTTCCGGGACGGCGAGAAAAAAGACCATCAAAGGCCAGAGTGTAAGTCTGAGGGTTCTCATAAGAAAGGGTCCGAATGAGTGTCGTATTAGAATCCCAGGGTAAGACTGAGAGAGAGCATGGAGAGATTATCGAGATCCTCAACGCTGAAGCGTTCCCATTCCGCCCGCACCCCCAGGGAGCCCAGGTTGAGACCGGCACCGAATCCCCAGGCGAAGTCGGTGCCGCTTTCGTCGCTGCTCTCCGCGCCGATTTTGTTATCGACCTTCCAGAAAAAAGCCCCCCCCTTGGCGAAGACGTCCACCATCACCAGGGTAATTTTCCCCATACCGTAAACGTCCCATCCTTTGGTCTTGGTCTCCACGGAGACGCCGCTAATATCGGTTTGGGCTTTGCCAAGATTGCGGTAACCGCCCTCGATTCCCCAGAGGCGGCCGAGCTTGAGACCTCCAAAAAATTTGTAGGCAAAATCGTTCTCATCGATCTTCAGCTTGTCCCCATCAAGATCGGTGACTTCGGTATTCAAAAAAGATGAACCGATGCCGGCCCCGACGTAAAAACCGCCGGGCTTTTGTGCGAACAATTGACCGGCGCTCACTACCATCAACAGCATGGCGAGGGTGAACCATTGGTTTCTCATTGTTTCTCCATTCATGAAATTTGTGAGTTAACGTTATCCTTTATGCTTTCCGCAAAATCGGATATAAATTTAATGCAAATTATTTATTTTCATAAAAGAATCTTCTTCTCCATTCCCTTTTTTGCAAAACCGCAAATGATCGCTTTCAATTTTCACTTGATTTTACGAAATTGAACCGCCGGCGCTGAAAAATCAACGGTTGAAAGGCCGCAGTTTCATATTACCCCGTTTTTGACAATCGCTGAAGAGGGATAGGAAGCTCTGCATCCTGACGCAAAAATGGATAGAGAAATTTTCACCTATTTTTTATGGATAAGCCCGCAATGTTAGAGGATCTTTTTCAGGCGCTTGATTGGCCGTATTTTTTCCTTTCCGCATTGTTGTTTATGATCGGGATTTATGCCGGCCCCCATGCGGCAGAAAAAGAAATCACGTTCCTGTTGAAATACCCGCGCTGGATGCTGCGCCTGATGCAGCGCTATTTCAAACCGGATTACCCCTTCCCGGTCATTTTTCTGTTGATTTTCCTGCTCAATAACCTCTCCCTGTTCGGCAGCTTTGTTTCCGGCTTCCTGGTTATCGTCCCGCCCCTGGCGGCCTTTTTAACCGGGTTCAACGTGGCGGTAATCATGTTTGAAATGATGGGATGGCGGGGGATCTGGCAAATACTGGTAAACCCGGTCGCCTGGCTGGAATTTCCGGCTTCCTGGATCAGCTTCAGCCTGGGGTTCCGGCTGGCGGAAGCTCAATTGGCGCGCTTCCAATTGCAGGAAACCCTGGCGTTTTTCCGGGAGCTCTGGCCGGTGTACTTCAAATACGTGGGAGGAATGCTGCTTCTGGCGGCGGCGCTGGAAACGCTGCTGATCATAATCGCCCGGCGTTTTCCGGAAGATAACGAGTGAACCGGCGTTTGGTGCGGTGAAACAAGAGATCTTCGTTCTCGTAGGCTAATCCGTCATCAAAAATAGGGGTGAAACCATGTTGGAAGCGCTGGCAATCGTACTGTTGGTTTTAGTAGCGGTCATCGTGGTCAAAATCCTGGGATTCATATTGGAGGTAGGATTTTTTGTGCTCGCGGTGCCGCTCAAAATTTTGTTGGGGCTGCTGGGAGGGGTTATTGTCTTCATCGTGGTACCGGCGGTGCTGCTGCCCTTATTACTGGTTTTCCTGCTCCCGCTGCTGCTATTGGGGTTGGCGGTGGCCGGGCTGGTATATCTTCTCAAATAATTTTATGTTGATTTGGCGGTTATCGGGCTATAAATTTGCCCGATCATTACCTGCCCCCGTAGCTCAGTGGATAGAGCAATGGCCTCCGGAGCCATGTGCGTAGGTTCGATTCCTACCGGGGGTACTTCTTTATGTACTAATGGAGGGGCATAGATTGCAATTCTTTGGAGGTATAGGGTATAGGTTTGCATTTCCCTATACCTTATACCCTATACCCTCCCCCGGAAGCCCGGTTGTCAACGCAACAACTTCGCCAGGATAATCCCCAAAATCAACCATACCGGGATGGAAAAGAGCAGCGCCCACACGAACCCCTGGATGGTGCTCAAACGGTCGCGCAGGTTCTTCTTCTCGAACGACCGTTCGATGCGAATGCGCACGTCTTCCATGTGGAAGGGCTTGGTGATATAGTCGTAGGCCCCCTTCTTGATCGCTTCCACCGCCGTTTCGATGGAAGGATAGCCGGTGATCATCAAGAAAATTACGTCGCGGTCTTTTTCCCGAACTTTGCGCAAAAGCTCCAGCCCGTCGATCACCGGCATCAACAGGTCGGAAACTATCAAATCATAAGCCCCGGCCTCGAACTTCCCCAGGGCATCCTGGCCATCGCTGGCAGTTTGAACTTCGTATCCTAATGATTCAAGATAATTGGATAGAACTTCCCGAATGCTCTCTTCATCGTCCACCACCATTACCCGACCGATCTTTTTCATCTTCTCTCCTCAATGAATTCTTTGCCATAATTCGTGATCAAATTAGGGAAAAACCCGCATCTTTTCAACAGTTAAATGCCGAACGCCAAAAGATTCGTGTATTATCGAACAAAATCGCCCGCATTTAAGGGCGTTGCAAAATTAAAAAATACCGGCCGGCGGGGGATGGTTGCCGCTCATGCGCAAGATTCGGACGGCGCATACTCTCCGGTTCTCGCTTCCCAACCCGCCAAACGGAAAATTTAATCCAACAAAAAAGGCCGACCGTGATGATCGACCTTTTCCGGAGAAAGGAGATTTTGGGGGATTTTATTCCGTTGCCGCAGGCAATCCCCCTTGCGGCCTGCGGTTAAGGGAGTTTCAGGATTGCCGGTTCGGAAAAATCGCTTTCCTCGCTTCCCCGGACACTTGTTACCACAAAAAGCAGGCTGAGATTGGATTTCCGCTGGGTAAACAACTGGTAATTCTCTTCAATGGGCCGGGTGGTAATTTTGATCCACTTGGTTCCCCCGGCCGGCTTCGCGTAGATATTGTATTCCACGCCCGGGCTGCTTGCGGCATTCCAGGACAGCTTCATTTTCCCGTCCGGTAATTTAGACACTGTTACCGCCGAGGGAGGGATCAACTTCTCCGCCGGGCGAATTTTTGCCGCAGGCGTCGGATGGGGTTTGGGTTCCGGCAATGACGCGGTTTTTGGGGGGGCCGGCTGGTTCAGGATCTCTTTCGCCCGCGACGTGGGTCTGCCGGATTGCGGCGCCGCCTTATAAGCTTCGTTTTCCGAGGGAGCGGAACCGAGGTGCAGAATCAATTCTGCGCGGTGGGTATCTCCCAGGTCCCCGTAGGGCACATAAACATAATTGACCTGGTGATCGTCCAGCAGGCGCAGGCCAAAGCCGGCCGTCATCCCGCTCCCGGCCAGGTTTTCCGCGACCTGGTATCCCCCGCGAAGGTAAAAGCTGTTGGTCAAGCCCAGTTCCATTCCGGGCAGGAATTGAATATCCTTTCCAACAGTTTTGGCAACGTCCAGGGCAATCAGCCCGTTGAAACTCCGGAATTGGTACGCCAGCCCCCCGCGATAGGTCAGGGGAAGCAGCTCGCTGCGCGCCATATATTTTACCGCGGGGCCTAAATGCTGCACCGCCAGCCCCATGCGCAGCCCGGTGTGGGGCACCCGGGTTAAAAGACCCAGGTCAACTGCAAATCCCCGGGCGCTTACGGATTCCAACTGCTCCTGGAACAATTTCAGGTTGGCGCCCAACGCAACGTCGTCGGTGATCCGGAAACCGATGCCGGTGAGAAAGACCAGGTCATACACCGAAAACGTTCCGTTCTCCACCGGGCCGCCGCTAATCGGATCGACTTCGTAGCGGGTAAATTGCGGCACGTGAAGGTAGGAAATGCTGCTGCCAATCGACCAGCGGCTGGTAAAGGGATATAAAAAGGTAACGTTCTCCACCGAGATATCCTGAAACCACCGGGAGTGATAGAACATCAGTTCCCGGTCAAGGCCGAAGCCCATCCCGGCGGGATTGTAGTGGATGCCGTTGGCGGAGCTGGCCACGGCGGTATAAGCTTCCCCCATCGCCTGGGCGCGGCTTCCTACGGACATCTGCAAAAAAGTAACCCCGGGGGTTTGCTGCGCTTGCAAAGATACGCCAATCAATAGCGCCAATCCTGTGATCCAGGAGAAAACGGAGGCTCTTTTTTCCATTTGTGTTTCCATCACGGTTCCTTCGACCTCATTTATAAAGACCATTAATCTGACGATCCTGGTAAAGCAAACCGTTTGCCAAAAAATGAATGTTTACGGCAGAAAAAATAGCCCCCGGGTTTCCCCGGCGGGAGCGGTGCCAAGGCAAATGGTTTTAAATGCCCGTGAAAATTGAATTTTCAGAGCCGGAACCGGGGTTGGAATTTGGAAACCGGGTAAGTCTCGCCTACGGAAAGAGGCTTTGCCGGCGCCGCGTTAGCGGGGATGCCGGAAGCCCAATCCATACGGCTTTGTATATTAATTACACAAGAGAGTTGAAGGGATATACATTCTGGAAGGATAAAACCACATAAATTCTCATTACCGAACACCGGCGGCAATATACTGCCATGGCGGTTCACCAGCGCAGGTACACTCCCACCGTGTTTGCCGGGGATTTGGCGACCAGGTTGCCGCTCGAGGCCCCGAAAGAGGAAAAATTTACCCCGAACCGCGGGCTGATCTCGACAATCAGCTTCAGGCCAAAGGCGACGTATTCCTGGTTATCAGGATAGAGGCCGGTTTGCTCGGAGTTTTCATTATCGTGAGTACCATCGTTCAGCGCTTGCCTCACGTCCAGCACCGCGATGATCCAAAAGCGCTTCAGCAGCGCTGCGCCCGCTTCCCCTCCCAGGATGAACTCCTGGCTGTAATCCTTGCTGCGAAAGCGCACCCCGCTTTCGATAAAGGCGTAGAGTTGCCCGCGGCTCCCTCCCAGGATCAGCGACGGGGCAACTCCCCAGGCGTCAACGCCGGTGCGCAGGCCGGTTTTTGCATCACTGGTGGCGGTGGGGGCGTCTATTTTTACCTGCCCGGTGAGCAGAAAATTTTTTTGCACCAGCCCGTATTTCAGCGCCGCGTAGAGATTTCCCGGCCCGCTCAGGCTGCCGGATTCCAGTAGCGCATTCTCGAAATCACTCCCCGGGTGCACCTGCTCACCGGTGCTCACGAATTTCATTGGTATTTCTCCAGTGAGGGTAAACCGGCTGGTTAGCCCATACTCAAGGTAGCCCAGCAGGGTTCGGTCGCTCACCTCGCGGTTGAGCGAGATGCTTTCCCCATTTCGGCCAAAGAGGCTGCGGTATTCAGGGATGAACGTGAAAGAGACCTGGGCGTAGCCCTGCCCTTTGGGTTGGGTCCAGGGGCCGCCGGCCGGCAGTTGCTGGCTGAGCAGCGCCACAAAAATGGCCGGGATTTTCCATAGCGGTGAGATCGCAGCTTTTTCGAGAACCATATTCTATCCTTTCCTCGATCCGTTGATGAGCAGGTCGGTTTCCACGTGCAGGCGCTCCAATCTATGCCGCTAATCTAACATCCTCAACACAAAGGCATCACATAAGTATCACATTTGCAGCGCGGGGGGAAGGCAGCAGCGGCCGGGAAAATTTCCCCTTGACATGCTTAAAATTCCATCCCATCATATGCCGGGAATTTTATGGAATGGATTGTCTGGTGTGCTTGCACCGGGCGAATGGACCATGGAGAGACTGACCGATGAGCTTCGAGAAGCATCAACGCGCCGCTCCTGGCGGTAAATCCTATACCCGGGGGGAAGAAATTGCCAACAGCCTCACTCATGGCATCGGTGCGGCGCTCAGCATAGCGGGATTAACCGTGTTGCTGGTTCTGGCGTTTTTGTACGGGGACGTATGGCGAATCGTCAGTTTTAGCATTTACGGCAGCACCCTGGTTATATTATACCTCGCCTCGACCCTTTATCACAGTTTTCAGCACCCCCGGGCCAAAAAGATCTTCCGGATTGTTGACCATATCTCCATCTACTTGTTGATTGCCGGCACCTACACCCCTTTTATGCTGATCAGCCTCCAGGGGCCCTGGGGATGGAGCCTGTTCGCAGTGGTCTGGGGGTTGGCGCTGTTAGGGATGATCTATAAAATTTTCTTCATTCAGCGCTTCCGCCGGCTCTCCCTGGCGCTCTATATCCTGATGGGATGGCTGTGTATTGTGGCGTTGCGGGAAATGCTGCTGCACATTCCCGCCGGGGGATTGGCCTGGCTGGCCGCGGGGGGAATCTGTTACACCGTGGGGGTTATTTTTTATGCCTGGCATAAATTGCCCTACAATCACGCCATCTGGCACCTGTTCGTAATGGCCGGGAGCCTGTGCCATTATTTCGCGATTCTCTTTTACGTTCTGCCGGAAGGATAAACGATCCTGTTTTTTGCAAATGAGCGCCGTTCTATACCATAAGCGGCCATGGCTTTGGTTTGGGGTAACGCCGCCGCGGGAGATGCAAAAGAAAAATAGTTTGACTCGTATTGGCATTGCTGGTTATACTTCACTAAAAACGGCATAATGTTCGAGTTGTTTGCGGTGATAGTGAATCTTTTCAAGCTCCTGGTAGCAGCGCTGTGTGGCAGTTTGATAGGCCTGCGCCGCCAGATTCCCGACCCGGGGACGGCGATGGCGATTCATGCGATGCTGGCCACTGCGTCCTGTCTGTTTATGACCCTCTCCTATGTTGATTTGTTAGGCGATCCGTTCCAGACCGCGGCCGCGGTGGCGGTAGGAATGGGCTTGATAGGAGCGGGGGTAATTATCGCGCACCGGGGCGCGGCAGAGGGAATTTGGACTGCCGTTTCCCTGTGGATTGCGGCAATCAACGGGTTAGCCGTAGGAGCGGAATTGTTCCTGGAAGGCGGGGTAATCGCGTTGTTGGCCTATTTTATTATGCCGCTTTACAACCGAAAATCTATGGATACCAATGTATAACTCTAACCGGAAAGGTGATTGATATGATGGAAATGGATCTGTTCAACCGTTTTCTGCTCAATACCATGTATGCCCTGGGAGGGGTGGTTTTGGGGATTGCAGCGGCGGTCATTACCTATAAACTCTTCAATCGAATCACCAATTTCCATATCGCCTCGGAACTGGAGAAAGGAAACCTGGCCGTGGGCGTGGTGGTGTGCGGCATTTTCATCATGATCGGGTTGATCGTGGGCCAAATCGTCAGCAGCAGTTTAAACTAAGGGCCTGCGCCTGTTATTTTTCACCCGCAAATCCGGTGATGCTATTGCGTTTCAAAGCGATTCCGCAACCATTCACTTTTGGGGAAAAGTTTAAACCGGCGATGATACGATTTTCAGGACATGGGGGGGCAATTCTTCTCCTCCTGGCGTTACTCTTCTTCCGCTGCCAAAACAGTTCCCACCCGCCCACCCGGGTGGAAGGGGATTCCCTGGTCAATATGGTGGAGCAGCAGATCGAAGAAAAGAAGCGCCGGCAGCAGGAGGTCGATGATTTCCGCCGCAAATACCTGCCGCCCAATTTTTCCCAGCAGATTCAGAAATACCTGCCCCGAATCCGCAAATATGCCAAGTGGTACGGATTAGACTGGCGGCTGGTGGTGGCGCAAATTCTGAAGGAATCCTATTTCAAGGAGGACGCCCGCAGCCACATGGGCGCCATCGGCCTGATGCAGATTATGCCCAAAACCGCCAAAGAAATCACCCGGGAACTGGATATTGCCTATATTACCAAAGATCCCCGGGAGAATATCACCGCGGGAATTTACCATCTTTATAAACAGCTCCAATATTTTCCGGAGGCGAATCCGGATAACCGCATCAAATTGGCCCTGGCGGCTTATAATTCCGGCCCGGCGCGCATATTCGACGCCCAGGACATCGCCCGTTTCAAGCGCCTCGACCCCAACACCTGGGAAGCGGTACGAGAATGCCTTCCCCTGCTATCCCCGGAGCACTGGAAGCTCCACCTGGAAGTTTGGGAACAGGGTATTCCCACCTACGGGTATTTTTACGGCTTTGGGCAAACCGTTGACTACGTCGATGACATTATGAAAAAATATGATATTATCAGGCACATGTTTACCATCGACCTGGACAATATTACCCTGGAAGCGGCCAATGCGAACATGTAAGCGGGGGCCATGCGGCGCATGGCGCAGAGTGGGGAGAGACCAATAAACCGAGAGAAAAGAGAAATGAAAAAGTGGAAAATGATCGCGCTGGCGCTGCTGATCGGCGGGGCCGGGCATTCCCAGGAAACCCTGGAGGCCTTCAAGCAGCAGATTCAACCCTACTATCATTACCTGGTTACCCCGGAAGTCAACAACTTTTCCTGTAAAATTTCTTCCGGCATTTACATCGACTTTATCCGGGATAAGGCAGACAGCAGTTACTATTACCCGCTCAAATATATTCAAACCAAAGAGGATAACCGTTATTACGTGCTGCAGCCGCTTCCCACTCTGAACGATTCCCTGCGGCGGGAGGCGCTGGGGCGGGCACAAAATCTGAAAAATCTATTCAACGGGTTGTTATCGGATTTGCAAAAGTTTTACTTTCAACACCCCCTGGCCTACCTCCCGGCTGAGGTAGCGACAAGGTTTGCCAGCGATACGGTATCGATCTCCTTCTCCAGCCGTGAAAATGAACAAACCATTTTTATGGATGAAACCTATACTCGCGGGGGGCAATTGGGGCGAATTACCTGGAAATTGGGAGATCAACAGGTCGTCATCTACCCGACCTACCGGGAAGCGCGGGGAAAATGGATTTGCACGGGCTGGAACAACCAGGTGTACCAGGGGGGCCAGATCACCAGCGGAATGGCGGTGCGGATCGAATACCTGCGGCATACCGACCGTTTTCTGCCCCTGCGGATCGACATCATTACCCAGCAGCAAAAGACCCTCGGAGAGGAGGTTGCCACCGGCGGGTATGTATTGTTCTTAAAAGAATTTATGTTCAACGAAGATATTACCGAGATTACCCAAAAAACCACTCCGAAAGTTCCCCCTAACAAATAAGAGCCTATCCGAAAACCCCGAAGATGGGAATTTCATGCTTCGACTCCGCTCAGCATGACTTGATTTTATGCGGTATTGAAGTCACTCTGGGCGGAGTCGAAGAGTGACAGGGCAGGTTTTCGGATAGGCTCTAAATCCGTTTTCGAACTTTATCCGCAAAGTATTGATGGATCAAACGGTTCTCGGTCAATTCCGGGTGGAAAGTTGCGGCCAACACCGCGTCGTTCTCCACCATCACCACGTCTCCGTTGTGGGTGGCCAGGGCCTGCACATTTTCCCCTACCCGGGTAATGCGCGGGGCGCGGATGAAAACACCCTCCACGATTTTGATGGAGCCGTTCAGGTGAACCTCTACGGTCTCATCGAAGGAATCGATCTGCCGCCCGTAGCTGTTGCGCTCGATGGAAATATCGATCAAATTCAGCGGCTCCACGGGGTGGTTGCTCACCTCCCGGCTCACCAGGATGGCCCCGGCGCAGGTGCCGAAGATCGGCCAGCGGCGGTTAAATACCGGGAGCAGTTCATACAACCCGATATTCTTCAGCAATTTCACCAGGGTTGTGGATTCCCCCCCGGGAATGATCAACCCCTGGCAATCTTGCAGATCTTCCGGCTTTTTGACTGCAACGGCTTCCACTTCTAATTCCCGCAGCCGCTTCAAGTGCAGGTAAAAATCACCCTGTAATGCTAAGACGCCTATTTTCATAGTGTTTTGGTGTTCAGGTGCTCAAGTGTTAAGGTGTTCAGGTGTTATGGTGTTTTCGTGCGAAGTTACTAAAACACCATAACACCAAAACACAAGAACACTTGAACACCGATTTACCATCCTCGCTTTTGCAGCAACTGGTCTTCCGGGATGCTGGAGATTTCCAGCCCTTTCATGGCTCCTTTGAGACCTTCGGAGGCTTTGGCGACGATGTCGAAATCCAGGTAGTGGGTGGTGGCGAGCACGATGGCGCGGGCGCGTTCCGCGGGATCTTCGGATTTGAAGATGCCGCTGCCCACGAACACCGACTCCGCGCCTAACTGCATCATCAACGAGGCGTCCGCGGGAGTGGCGATGCCCCCGGCGGCAAAGTTGGGAACCGGCAGTTTGCCGTTTTCCTTGATGTAACGCACCAGCTCCGCCGGCGCACCGAGGTTTTTGGCATGGGTAACCAGTTCTTCATCGCCCATGAGGGTGATTTCCCGGATGCCTTTTTGCACCATGCGCATGTGCCGCACCGCTTCCACGATGTTGCCTGATCCCGCCTCGCCCTTGGTGCGCAGCAGCGCCGCGCCTTCGGAAATGCGCCGCAGGGCTTCGCCTAAGTCGCGGCAGCCGCACACCACGGGGATTTTGAATTTGAGCTTGTCGATGTGGAATTCCTCATCCGCGGGGGTGAGCACTTCGCTTTCGTCGATGAAGTCGATGCCCAGCGCCTCTAACACCTGGGCTTCTGCAAAATGCCCGATCCGGCACTTGGCCATCACCGGGATGGACACCGCCGCCTGGATTTCTTTGATCAACCGGGGATTGCTCATCCGGGCTACCCCGCCCTGGGCGCGAATATCCGCGGGGATGCGCTCTAACGCCATTACCGCCACCGCGCCGGCGTCTTCGGCGATTTTGGCCTGCTCGGCGTTGGTAACGTCCATGATCACCCCGCCCTTGAGCATTTCCGCAAGGCCGACTTTTATTTTGTAGTCATTGTCGGTAAGCATGTGCACTCCTTTTTAAAGAATATTATAATTGCTTAAAATTCAGGGAATATAAATCCGGCCTGTTCCCAGATAATTTTCCAAATCAAACAGTATTTCAGCTATTCTAGTACATCGCGGCAGAGTTAGTCCGCCGCCAGGTTACTGGTTGCGAAGTTCAACTTCGCAACCCAATTGCGTGCCGAAGTTGAACTT
>CAZFVV010000076.1:0-23885 GCA_964522165.1 uncultured Calditrichaceae bacterium | reverse complement strand
TTCAAATATTCCCTTATCCCGTGTAATGGTACTTTATTTTTTTCTAAGTCCCTAATGCGCTCATTCTGCAGGTTTATGATCCCCGGCCACAGCAAGCAGGAAGCCAGTCGCGACTTCTGGAAAGCATGGGAATTGTTCCGGAAAGTGAAATCAATGGAATGGAAAGAAGTTGTTGCCGCTATTTCAAAATTCTACAGGGTCGCAATCGCCTATGATTCCCGGGTTGCCAGTTATCTGGATCGGGAAATCGCTACTCTTCACGCGAAATGGATAAAAAACTACAACCGCAAATTTTTGGAGGGAATACCACATGCCTGAGATAGTGGAGATCAATGAACAATTGGGAATTCTTCAGCAAGAACTCGCGAAGTTGCGTTCTGCGGTGGAGCATATCAACAAGGCAAAAGACACCGCCGTTCAGGCGGTTGAAAGCTCACAGAAGGTCGCCAATGCCGCCGATAAACTTGCCCAGGCAACCGGGCAACTGGTGAAAAGGATAGACCAGATTGATTTTCCCTCCCGGCTGGAAAAACTGGATAATACGGTGAGTGGGATCAACCAAGGAGTGCAAAACGCCCTGGCGCGCATCGAAACTTTAGAACGGCATATTAGCGCCGAAATACAAAAAGCCAGTGAGGGCACTAATACAGAAATAAAGAAAGCAAAAGAAAGCGTGGAGCTAAAGCTTGACGATACTCAAGCTGCCTTGCAATCGAGTATAATGACAAATAAGCGATTCATTATCATTAGCTGGGTAATCAGCCTGATTGTTTTGTTATTGATACTCCTGGGGCAAACAGGACTAATCTGACCGGAAATATGCAGACAAAAGTTGGGGGCCGGTGGATTTCATCTCTTTTAATGCAGCCCCGGCAAATCACCGCCGGGCCCCGGTTCTTTGCCCCCGAAACTCACCCCACCCGCTTGCGGAATTTCAGCACGCTGAAGCTGAAGATCAGCAGCCCGAAAATTGTCATGGGGACGGCGTCTTGCATCAGGTAAGAAAGCGCCGCCCCTTTCTGGAAAATGTCCCGGATGATGTACATGAAATAGCGCATGGGATTGAGCAGGGTGATTTTCTGCAAAATTTCCGGCATATTTTCGATGGGGATGAACAGCCCGCTCATCAGCAGCATAAAAACCATGAAAAACCAGGAGACGAACATGGATTGCTGCTGGGAGTGGGTGATGGTGGAAATGAAGATTCCCATCCCCAGGGTGGTGAAGAGGTAGAGCAGCGACAACCCTCCCAATAGCAGGTAACTTCCCTGCATCCGGATAGAGAAGATAAACTGGGCGGCGATGAGCACGATCCCTAACTCCACAAACGCCAGGATCAGGAAGGGGAGCAATTTCCCTAACAGCAGTTGGTGTTTCCGCAGCGGGGTAACCAACAACTGTTCCAGGGTGCCGATCTCCTTTTCCTTTACTAAGCTCATGGAGGCTAACATCATGGAAATGATGGTCAGCAGCACCACCACGATGCCCGGCACCATGTACTGAGCGTTGCGCAGGTCCAGGTTATACCACATCCGCTCCTGCATTTCTACTAAGTGAACGCCGCGCAGTTGGCCGCGTCGGGGGGAATTCTGCCAATATTCCCGGGTTAGCCCGCTCAGGATGCCCTGGGCGTATCCCAACGCCACCCCGGCGGTGTTCCCGTCCAGCGCGTCTGCGATGATCTGCACCTCCGGCTGCAAGCCGCGCTGCAAGTCGCGGCTGAAATTGCGGGGAATGACCAGCGCCATCTGCGCCTTCCAGCCCTGGATGGCCTCGGAGATCAGCGCCGGGGAGGTTTCGTAGCCGATCACATTGAAACGGTCGGTATGGCTGAAGGCGTCGCGCACCTGTTTGCTGAGAAAACTGTCATCGTGGTCGGCGATGATCAGCTTGATGTGCTTCACCTCGTTGGTGATGGCAAATCCTAAGATCGCCATCTGCAAGACCGGGGCGAGGAAAATAATTACGATCATCTCCCGGGTGCGGAAGATCTGCCGGAATTCCTTGCGGATCATGTAAAGGATCTGTTGCATAACCGGTTTACCCTTCCAAATTCACGCTGAATTTCCGCCAGGAGGCGGTCAGCAGAACCAGGGACATCGCGCCTAAAAAAAATACCTGGTTCAACAATTGCGACACCGTATTCCCTTTCAGCATAATTCCCCGTACGATCACTAAGTAATATTTCGCCGGGATGATATAAGAGAGCCATTGCAGCAACTCCGGCATGGAAGCGATAGGAAAAATGAACCCGGAGAGCATCACCGTGGGCAGAAGGGTGGCGATCACCGCGATCATCATGGCCACCTGCTGGGTTTTGGCGATGGTGGAGATCATCAACCCCAGGCTGAGCGCGGTGATGATGTAGAGGGTGGTCAGCAGCGCCAGCAGGGGCAGGCTGCCGATGAAGGGCACCTCGAACAGGAAGGCCCCGATCAGCAGAATCAGCGCCCCGTCCATAAAAGCTAAGAATACGTAGGGGATCACCTTTCCGAGAATGATCTCGTACGGGCGCACCGGGGAGACCAGGATTTGCTCCATGGTGCCCAACTCCTTCTCCCGGGAGATGGTGATGCTGGTCAGCAGGGCGGAGATCATCACCAGGAGCAGCGCCAGGATGCCGGGCACGAAGAAATAGGTGCTCTTCATATCCGGGTTGAACCAGATGGCGCTGCGCACCTCGAAAGGCAGGGGAATTTGCCCCCCGTATTGCTGATTGAATAACTGGATCACCTGGTTGCAGTAATTCCGGATGATGGTGGCGGCGTTGGGATCGGAGGCGTCCACTAAAATTTGCACCGGGGCGGAAACGCTTCGTTGCCAGGCTTTGCCGAAATCCTGGGAAATGATCAGAATGACCCGCGCTTTGCGGCTCAAGAACAGTTCTTCTACGTTTGCCAGGGGAGCGGTGTGGGCAAATACCTGGAAAAACTTGCTGCCCTCGAACTGTTCCACCAGGCGGCGGGAGTGCAGGGTGCGGTCATAATCCACCACCGCCAGGTCCACCCGCTGGATTTCCATGTTCAGGGCATACCCGAACATCACCAACTGGATCACCGGCATGATGAAGATGATCATAAGGGTGCGCGGGTCGCGGATGATGTGCAAAAACTCCTTCCGGGCGATGGAGAGGAGGCGGGACTGGGGAACGCGCATATTGGGTTTTCTCCGGCTGATTCGGAAAGCTTTCAGCGATCAGCTATTGGTTGACAGTTTTTGAATGAAAGCGGTAAGCATTCTTTCCACTTCTGTGGCCTCAGAAGTCAAGCGTATAGCCTCTTCAGGAGTGATATATCCCAGGTTCCGGGAGAGCAAAAAATAATATTCGAGCTCGCTGGCGGAACCCATCGAAATTTGCAGGCAGCGAGCAAAATCAGTGTCTCCTTTTTTACCGCATCCTTCCGCGATATTTGCGGGAATCGAAACCCCGGCGCGGCGCATTTGGCTTACCAGGCCATATAATTCTTCCCTAGGAAAATTTTGCGTAACTTTATAGACTTCCAGAATCAATCCATGCGCCTTCTGCCACGTTTTCAATTCTCTAAAATTTCGCATCACTCTCTCCTTGTATTTGAAATTTATAGTAACGATTCAGCACTCAGCTATCAGCCTTCAGTGATCCACCTGGAAGGAGTAACCCTCCAAAGGACGCAGGCTGGCTATTGGCCGCTAATCGCTGACGACTGATAGCTGACCGCCGGCAGCTACTCTTTCACCAGCGCCACAAACACTTCCTGCATATTGCTCCTCCCATACTGCTGCTTCAGCTTTGCGGGGGTATCCAGGGCGATGAGTTTTCCTTCGCGCATGATGGAAACGCGGTGGCAGTATTCCGCCTCATCCATGAAGTGGGTGGTGACGAATACGGTTTTGCCCAGCGCCACGGTCTGGTAGATAAGGTCCCAAAATCCCCGCCGGGCTTCCGGATCGACCCCGGAGGTCGGCTCGTCGAGGAAAACGATCGGGGGATCGTGCAGCAGGGCGCAGCCTAACGCCAGGCGCTGCTTGAAACCCAGGGGCAGCTCCCGGGTCAGTTTGTCGGCGAACGCTTCCAGGCCCACCTGCCGGATCAGCGCCTCTTTGCGCTCCCGGATCAGCGGGCGCGACAATCCGTACACCCCGCCGTAAAATTCGATGTTCTCGGAGATGGTCAGGTCGTCGTAGAGGGAGAATTTCTGGCTCATGTACCCGATGCGCCGCTTGATCGCCTCGCTCTGGCGGTAAATATCGTAGCCGGCCACGCTGCCGCTGCCTTCGCTGGGGGCCAGCAGCCCGCACAACATGCGGATCATGGTGGTTTTGCCGGCCCCGTTGGCGCCCAGGAAGCCGAAAATCTCTCCCTGGTACACTTCGATGCTCACCCGGTCCACCGCGGTGAATTTGCCGAATCGCCGGGTGAGGTCGGCGGTTTTTACGGAAATGGGTCTGGTCATTTGCTTCGCTGTCATTGGCGCTTCACGCGTCATTGATGGTCATTACCCTTCGCTGTCATTGGCTTCGCCTGCGGCGATTAATGCCAAAAAAATGTCCTCGATGGTGGGCGGCTGCGGCGACCAGGACGTGAGATTGCCGCTGCTGGCCGCCTGCCACTCGCTCCATTGCCGGGAATCAGGCGGTTGCTTAAAACTGGCGTGGAGGGCGTCGCCGAACAGTTGGGTGCTCTGCACTTCCGGCAGGGAGCGGAAAAAGTCGCGCAGGCGGCGCACGTCCTCCGCTTCCAAACGGTATAGAGGGTAGCGATAGCGGTTTTTAAGCGCTTCCGGGGCGCCGATGCCGGCGATACGCCCCTTGAAAAAGAGCGCCACCCGCTCGCACTGGTCCGCTTCATCCATGTAGGCGGTGGAGACCAGGATGGCGGTTCCTTCCTGCCGGATCAGGCGCAGGATGTCCCAAAACTCCTGGCGGGAAACCGGGTCCACCCCGTAGGTGGGCTCGTCGAGCACCAGGATGGCAGGAGTGTGAATGAGGGCGCAGGAGAGCGCCAGCTTCTGCTTCATTCCCCCGGAGAGCGCCCCGGCGAACCGTTTTTTGAAAGGTCCCAGACGGGAAAAATGGTATAACTGCTCCAAGCGCTCCAACCGCTCTTTTTCCGGCACTTGAAATAAATCGGCAAAGAACCGCAGATTCTGTTCCACGGATAAATCCTGGTAGAGCGAAAAACGCTGGGGCATGTAGCCGAGAATGGAGCGGATTCGGGCGGCGTCGCGGGTGGTATTCAGCCCATCGACAAGGATGCTGCCCCGGTCGGGAAGGAGGAGGGTGCAAATGGCGCGCAGCAGGGTGGTTTTTCCCGCCCCGTCGGGGCCGATCAACCCGAATAATTCTCCCCTTTTTACCTCCATGCTTACCCCCCGCACGGCATCCACCGTTCCATAGGATTTGTAAAAATCTTTGATCTCGATTGCGTTCATCATTTGCTTCGCTGTCATTTGCGCTATGCGCGTCATTTAGTTGTCATTTGCTTTGCGTCATTACGCTTCGCTGTCAATTGCCTGCGGCGTCATTTTGTTGTCATTTATGGTCATTGGCTTGCTCCTTTTTCCGAAGGAACCACTTTGTGGGGGGGGCGCTGTCATTTTTAGTCATTTGCTTCACGTCATTTTGTTGCCATTCATGGTCACTCGGACATTTCGATAAATGTCGCAAAGCAAATGACGGCGAAGCCAAATGACGCGCATAGCGCAATTGACGCCGCAGGCAATTGACGCGCATAGCGCAACTGACGCGCAACAGCGCCCTATTTCGCCCACAGCCCCCCGGTCGCTTCCAGCCAATCCGCGATGCGCCCCGCCGCGGCGGCCACGTTGCTGTCGGAAATATCCAGCTCGAGTTTCGGGAGCATGGATTCCGCCGCAAACCGGCGCATCAGTTCCTGCTCCTCGATAAAAATTTGCAAATTATCGTACTGGGCGGGATTGCCGGAGACTTTCAAGCGCTCCTCCCGCGCCTTTGCGAAAGATTCCGCGCTGCGGGTGCAGAGCACCAGGTGAAAGCCTAACCGCGCCAATCGCTCTTCTAACCAGTGAAAATCGTAGTTCTTCCCATGCGCCTGCCACTGGTAAACGCGGGTGGAAATGTGAAAGCGGTCCACGATCCAGGAGTAATAGGGCAGCAGCTCGATCAGGCGGGTCCAGGTGTGATAGGCTTCCATGGCCCGCGCCTCTTCCGGCGGCTCGAAATTGATCATTCCCCGCCCCCAGGGGAAATTGGTGAAGGCGCACCATTCTGCGGAGATCAGGGGAGAGTGGTAGCGGTATTTGCGCGGCCCCACGATCCGGGGATGTTCGTTCAGAGCAAAAGCGATCTCGGTTTTGAGGGTCAAGCGGGTCCCTTCTAAAATGATCTTGGGGCAGAGTTTATTGCTCATTACAGGCTCCATAGTGGGCGTCATTTGCCTTTGGCGTCATTTTGTTGTCATTTGCTTCGCGTCATTTGCCTTCGGCGCCATTGATGGTCATTGGCTTGCCCATTTGGGGCTTCGTCGTCATTTGCTTTGTGGCATTTATCATAATTTCCAATGACTATAAATGACAACCAATGTCGCGAAGCAAATGCCGCCGAAGGCAAATGACGCGCGCAGCGCCAATGACCATCAATGACAGCGAAGCCAATGAAGCGCAGCAACTAATCACCATCCCAGTTTTTGGCGCAGCAATTTCCCCGCCTGGCGGCTGATGGTCAATTCGCTGCGGTTTTTATCGTTCACGGTCATGCGGTATCCCCCGGCAAACCAGGGTTCGATGGTTTTCACGTAATTCAGGTTGACAATGGTGGAGCGGTGGATGCGGAAGAATTTCTCCGGGTCCAACCGCGCCTGCAATTCCTCTAAAGTGTAATTCAGCAGATGCTTTGAATCCGCCAGGAAGGCGAACACTAACTTGTTCTCGCTGGCAAAATACACAATATTGTCATCGGGGAGAATAAGGATTTTGTCGCCGGTTTTAGAGGGGATGCGCCGCAGGTAATCCGGGAGGGGATTCCAGGAGGCCAGCAACCGGCGAAGGTTCTCCATCTCCGCGGGTAAATCCTTTCCGGCGGAACGCTGCTTGCGCACCTTTTCGAGCGCTTCGTTCAGGCGCTTTTCAGAGAATGGTTTCAGTAAGTAATCCACCGCCTGCAATTCAAACGCCTGCACGGCATAGCGGTCGTAGGCGGTGGTAAAGATGACCGCGGGGCGATGGGAGAGCAGGCGCAGCAGATCGATGCCGGATATATCGGGCAGGTGAATATCCAGGAAGACCAGTTCCGGTTTCAGGGCCTCGATCTGCTCCGCCGCCTCCCGGCCGGAGGCCGCGTTTCCCACGATTTCCAGGTCCTGCGCCTCTTGCAGGAGTTCCATCAACCTGTCCAGGGCGGGACGTTCATCCTCGACGATGTAAGCGGTGATCATGCGAATTCTTTCTTGTGGGAAAAGACCTCAAAGGTTTTCAAGACCTTTGAGGTCTTTAGGATTATAACCCTCGGGCAAGGGAATGCGGATTTCTACCGTGGTCCCCTCCCCGTATTGAGAGCGGATTTGCAAAAGATCCGGTTCTTTGAAGAGCAAATATAACCGCTCGGAAATGTTTTCCAGGGCGTGGCCGGGCAGGGGAAGCTGGCGCAACCGTTCCGGCGCAATTCCCCGCCCGTCATCTGCAACCACCAGGACGATATAGCGCCCGGTTTCGCTGACGCTGACCGCAATCTTCAGCGGCTTTTGGCGATCCGGCCAGGCATGCTGCACCACGTTTTCGATAATCGGCTGCAAGAGCAGCGCCGGCGCCGGCCGGGAGTCCTGCCGCAGGGACTGATGCCATTCCACCTGCAATTTCTCGCCGAATCGCGCTTGCAGCAGCGCGAGGTACTGGCGGGTGAATTCGATCTCCCGGCGCAGGGGGATCGCTTCTTTCGAGGCGTTCTGGAACAGGTAGCGCAGGATTTCGCTCAATTGCAGCAATAGCCGCTCCGCCGCGGGCGGGTCCTGCCGGATCATCGAGGCGATGGTGTTGAGGGAATTGAACAAAAAGTGCGGCTCCATCTGCGCGCGCAGGGCGGTTAATTCCGCCCGCTCCAGCGCCTGGCGTTGGCGATTTTGCTGCCAGCGCAGCTCCACCAGGCTTCCCGCCATGCTTGCCAGGCCGATCAGGAACAGCATCGAAAAGAAGGAGATCAAAACTCCCCGGGACTGCACGCTGAGCAGCGTTTCGGAAGAGCCTTCGCCAAACGGCAGCGAGACCACGAATACGAATCCTTTCCAGAGGTGCTCGACCGCAATTTCGCGCAGCGAATCCGGGGGGAGAAGGATGAGGGTTTGAAACACCAGGCCGGTAAGATACGCGGCGGAAATGGCCACCGTGTAGAGGGCGGTTTTCAAGAGCCACTGTTGCAAAGGGGAGAAAATCGTCAGTTTGGGAGCAATCCAGCGATAGACCGGCCAGATGGCGGCAGAGAGGCAAAAGGCATAGAAATACCCGATCAGGATCGCCCGGTAAGCCTCTGCGGTTCTGGCCAGAAAGACAAACGAGAGGAAAGCGCCGGCTACCAGCACGGCGCTCACCCCCAGGATGATGTTGCGAATTTGTTTATAACGCCGGGGTTCCATTGCTTCGTCTCAAGTTCCAGATATAGGTGATAAAACTGCCCAGCCCGAAGCAGACTACCGCCAGGGAAACCAGCCATCCTAAGAAGGGAATCTGGGGAATCAATACCACCAGAATCACGCCTAACACCACCGGCAATACCAGGGAAGTTCCGGAACTCTCTTTTTGGAACAGCTTCCAGAGATAATCCCCCGCGAACAGGGCGGTGAAAACCAGGCTGAGATAGAGCAGGATCAGGTACAGCGCCAGCAGGATCAATCCCACGGGAATGGTGAGCACTAATAGGAGCAGGATCAAAATCCCCACCGGGGCGGCCACCAGCGCCAGGAAGCCCACGCCGAGATGCTTCCATAAATCTCTTCCCGCGAAAGCCAGGTAATCGCGGCTGAAATTTTTAAAAAGCGCTACCAGCAGTATGCCGGTAATCAGCAGGGCGATCAGCCACCAGTAAAATAGCAGGGATTGGAAAAAGAGCCGCCGCTTCTCGATCTTGATTTCCAGGTTGTCGGGCAGGGGGCCGGATTTTTCCCGGTCCAATTCTTTGGGAAGGGTTAATTTGCTGCCGCCCGGCGCGGAATAGTTCGATCCGAATCGCACATGGCCGGCTTCCATCTCCAGGTATTGCCCCACGGCGCCATCCAGCCGGGCGTAGCCGGCGCCCCCGCGAACGTAGCCCTCCACCCGGCCGCCCTCCAGCAGCAGGTTGCCGATTCCTAAAATCAAATTCCCTTTGATGTTTCCGCGCTCGGTGATGCGCACTTTCCCGCCGAAGGCGAGCACATCGCCGCCGATCTCCCCATCTATTAACAAGTCGGAGCCAAAGAAAATGACCATGTCGCCCACTTTGCCGCGGATTTCCAGCGTTTCGCAGCCGGCCAGCAGGTCCTGCGCAACCTCTCCCCGCACGGTAATGCGCTTGCAGCCGGCGTAAACGTCCCCGGTGACAAGCCCTTCAATATCCACGGTGCGGCAGCCGGCAAACAGGTCGGTGCCCAGGGTGTCGCCATCAGGGACCTGCACCGTTTCCGCGCCCCGGTACTCCGCCGCTGGTAACGACAGCGCCGCAAGGCACAGGATCAGCAACGCTCGAATTACGTTTTTCATGCTACGCTCCTTTTGGTTTTAGCTTCACCGGCCAATTTAGCAGAAAATACGTTCCGGCAAAGCCCAAACCGCCCGGCGGTCGGTTTCGGGGGTTGAATGGTCATAATGTTTTGCCAATGGGTTTTAGGTGCTATAGTGTTTTAGATTCTTCATCGCGAAATCCGAGAGTTTGTCCCTAACTTTTTATAGCACACGGATGACGCGGATGACACAGATTTTCACCGATCAACCGTCATTAAAAAATACCCGTGTGAATCCGTGTCATCTGTGTTATCCGTGTTCTATAAATTTCAAATATTTTTGGTTAGTGTTAGGGTGTTCAGGTAGTTTAGGGCTTGAAATGATCCCATTAATTAATCAAACTTCTTTATTCTGCAATGGCAGTGCAAAATAAATTTTGCACTCCTGTAACGCTTAAACACTATAACACCCGAACACCCGCGCACTATTCTTCCAGAAACACTTCCACCGGCATCCCGTGCTTCAAAATTCCCTCGGGGTTGGGAACGGTGATTTTTACCGCGTACACCAAAGAGGTGCGGGTTTCAGGGGTCAAAATGGATTTGGGGGTAAATTCCGCTTTGGGGCTCACCCAGCTTACTTTTCCTGCCAATTCCCGGTCCAGCCCGTCCACTTTCACGCGCACCTCCTGGCCGTATTTCACCGCCGGCAGTTTTTTCTCGGAGATGTAAATTTTCACGTCCACTTCCAGAATCTCGATGATCTCTACCAGCGGGCTAAGGGGAGGAATCGCTTCGCCGAGCTCGAAATACTTTTCCGAGATAATCCCGCCGACAGGCGCGGCGATCACCGCATCTTTTATTTTCTTGTTCACGATGCCTAATTGGGCTTCTAATTGTTTTCGCTTCGCTTCTAAGCTCTGGAAACTTTGGCGGGTGTTTTCCAGGGCGGTCTGCGCCTGGTTAAGTTGGTTGGTGAGGTCATCTAAGCTCTGGCGGGAAGCGGAATTATTTTGAACCAGCATGGCGATGCGCTGCTGTTTTTCACGCACGTATTGCTCCGTGGATTGCGCCTGGCTGAGGTTAGCGCGGGCGATCTTCAGTTGCACGCCCAATTCCTCCAAACCCGCCTGCAACTGCTCGCGCTGAAAGGCCAGCTCGGTAGTATCCACCAGGGCCAGAATGTCCCCGGCGCGCACTTCCTGTCCGGTATCCACCTTCAGCGCCTTGATCTCCCCCCCGGTAAGCGCGGGAACCTGCACGGAAGTGCCCTCCACCACCGAAGTGTAGCCGTCGCGGTCGGAATTATTCCCGCAGCTCCATAAAACCATGCTGCAAATTGCCGTGAAAACGTAATAGCGGGTTCTCATTCGTTCATATCTCCATGCAGGTTATCAATTGATCAATTTTTACAGGGCATACTTTGCACTTTTCACTTTTCATTTTGCATTTTTCACTTCCCCTGGTTCTGCCCGATCACCCCGGTCGCAAAGTCCAACTGCAATTTGTACTGGTACCACTGGATGTAATTCTGCTGCAAGAGCAATTCCGCTTCCAGTAGTGAAGTTTCCGCGGCGCTCACGTCCAGGTTGGCGGCCTGCCCCTCGGCGTACTTGCTTTCGGTAATACGGTAGCGCTCCATCTCCTGGGACACGATCCGGCGCTGGAAATGGATTTGCTCCCGGGCGGTTTGCAGGTATTCGTACGCCTCGGTGACCTGCTGCCGCACGTTTTGCAATAACTGCCGGGATTGCAGGTCTAATTTATCATATTCTAAGCGGGATTGCTGCACCCGCTTGCGGTCGCGGCTCCAGTTCCAGATCTCCCATTGCAAACCCACCCCGAAAGTGTAGTAAGTCATCCACTCGTCGCTGAAAAAGTTGACCCCCGGCCGGGCATAATGGTAAGAGGCGTTGGCGTAGATTTGGGGAAAATAAGGAGATTGCAGGGAGCGGCTGCGGTAGAGTTCCGCCTGCTGCAAAGCCGCCAGCTGTTTCAATTCCGGGCGCCGGGCGGCGGCAACGGCTAAGTAATCATCCGCGCTTTCCAGGGAGAGGTCCACCGTTTCAATTGCCAGCCGTTCCACGTCGAGGGGGGCGTCGGTGTTCAGAACGTGCCGGAACTGGGTGAGCAGCACCCGGTAGAGGTTGCGGAGATTTTGCAGTTGGCTTTGGTATTGCAGCTTGCGATTGGCGACTTCCAGGGTGTCGAATGCCGCGGCCTGCTCGGCGTAGAAAAGATTCCGCGTTTGCTGAAGCCGGTAATCCACCCGCCGGATGGCTTCTTCCAGAACGTCCTGTTGAGTCAAATCGAGCTGCAACCGGTAGAAGATCAAACCGGTTTGCAGCAGCAGTTGCCGGCGGAGAGTGGAATCCTGGAGCGCCTGGGCTTGCTCCCGTTCCCGGGCCGCTTTCACTAAGTTGCGGGTGCGAAAGCCGGTAAAAATCGGCTGGTTGACGGCCAGCCCCAGGTTATACTGGTCTTTTACCCCGATCTCAATCGTAAACTCCTGGTTGAGGAGGGGAATGGGCACTTCCTGGATCGGCAAGCTCGATTGGTAATAAAACGTGGCGGAACCGTTGAAAACTGGGAGGTAGCCGGTTTTCTGGATGGCCGTTTCTTCCCGCGCCTGCTGAATCGCTTTCTGCTGCTGTTGTAAGGTGAGATTGTTTTCCAGGGCGATATTCCAGGCTTCCGGCAGGGTGACCGTGGTTTGCGCCAACGCCGGGAGGAGCGCCAGAACAGTGAGAGTTAAGCATCGGTATTTGAACATGGCCTACCTTGTGCAGTTTTTCGGTTATTGAACTGAAGGACGGAGGCGTGAAGCGTAATGCGTAAAATTCGCCGCCATTACGCATTACGCTTCACGCCCCCCCTTCCGGCCGGATCCCCTTCCAAACCAGGTCGAATACCTCTTTCTTCCGCGCTTCTAAAAACCCGGGGGAAGTGACGGAAATCTCCTGGAACAGTTTTTCGAGGATCCTCTCTGCCAGGAAGGGATGCAGGCACATGCCGATCAGGCTCAGGGTCAATTGAATGGGGTCCACTTGCCGGATCTGGCCCCTACCAATCGCCTGCTGAATTTTAAGGGGAATGGGAATCTCCGAAAAGCCTCGCTCGGAGAAGATCGATTGGATCATCCGCCCGATTTGCTCGCCTCCCTGGTCGATTTCCCAGATGATAAAACGGATCATTTCCGGGCGGCGGGAGAGCGCGTCGATGTAATTTTCGATAAATCCCTTGATGAACAAGACCGGGTCCTCGGTTTCCAAAATAGCGTCCAGGAATTCATCGAAAACGCTTTTCACGGTGGTTTCGAACACTTTCTGATACAGGCGATCCTTGGAGCGGAAATAGTAGTGCAGCAGCGCCTTGTTGATGCCCGCGCGGTCCGCTATCTCCTGCATCCGGGCGCCATCCTTGCCCCGGTGCAGAAATACCTCCGTGGCCGCACGGATGATTTTTTGTTCGGTTTCACCGGTAAAATTCATTGTTTTGGCCGTTAATTCAGATTTTTATCTGAAAAGTTTAATCATTTGGTTAAACTTTTCGACCAAAACATACTGAGGTGAAACCAAATAGTCAAGAGATTTTTTTTAAGCGGGAGAAAAATTGAGAAAGGATGATGAAAGCGTGAGAAATGATGCGTGAAACGTGATGCGTATTGCGTAACGAAATACGCAATACGCATTACTTTCCACGCCTCACGCTATCACCGCACCAGCAGCATCTTGCGGGTCTGGCTAGAGTTCCCCGCCTGCATCCGGCAGAGGTACATTCCGCTTTCCAGCCGGCCGGCGTCGAAGTGGATTTCGTGATACCCGGCCGGCCGGGGCGCTTCTAACAGCGTGGCAACTCGCTCTCCTAACAGGTTAAACACTTCGATTTTGACCGTTAGAGCCTGCGGAAGGGCAAAACCGATCCGGGTAGCCGGGTTGAAGGGATTTGGGTAATTCTGCCGCAGCTCGAACGCCGCGGGAATTTCCCCCTCTCCGCCGGGAAGCGCGGTAATGCCGTTGCGGAATTTGACGGCCATGCTGTCGCGCGTGGAGTTACCATACTGGTCGAACGCCTCGATGACGATGCGATAGTCGCCGTCGGCGTAATTGTAAGTCGGGAAAGCGAGGCTCTTTTCGCTCAGCTCTAACAGGGTATCGCCGTTGTTATTGGTGAGCAGGTGGTAAAAATTGCGCTCCATACTCATCCAGCTGGAAGGGGGCAGGGTTGCGTCGCGCTTGTAAATGAGGGGAGCCCACTCCTCGTAGTGCCCGGAGGCATAAAAATCGAAGGAGTGGTTCAGGCGCTGCCCCAGGGTGCGGGGGAAGACCGTTTCCCCGCCGGGCAGCCGCTTTACCCAGTAGTAGATTTCGTAAGCCGGCTGCTGCCAGGGGGAATCTTTCACGTAATCCACCACTTTGGCGATGATGTCGATATCTCCGTAGAGGCTGTCGGGATAGAGATAGGCGCTGGTTTCGTTCAGGCAGAACCCGAATTTGGAATAAGGGAAAACCGCCTCCAGCACCGGGGCGACGTGCTCCTCGTTGCTGCGCAGGGAGTGCAGGGGATTGTAGGTGATGCCCCACTCGTTATCATTGTAGCGCCAGACCAGCCCGGAATCTTCGATCTCCACGAAATGGATGTGCCCCCAGTCCCCGGTCCAGGCGATGATGTCCCCTAAGTAATCGTGAAGCTGCACGGTATCGCCCACGTCCACCTGGATGCTGTTCTGGATCAGGTGGGCATAGAGCCAGCCGCGGGAGAACCCCGCGACCTGCTCCGCGCTGGTGGCCAACCGCCAGTAAATCGCTCCCCCGGTGGTCAGCACGCACTTCACGATGCCGGGAGCCACGGCATAAGTCGGCTCCCCAATCGGGGTGATGATATCCAATCCCTGGTGCATGTACGAGGAGGTGGGGCTTCCCAGGCCCATGTGCTGCTCGTAATAATTCCAGACCGTGTGCATGCTGTCAAACGGCACGAAAGGCCAGGGAATTTCCGGGTAAGCAGCGGAAACGGCAGGGCCGGCGGGGGACGCCGCAAAGGTTTGAAAGAATTTGGGAGCGCTTTCGGTTTCCTGAATGAGCGTTCCGCCCGGGGAGAAGATCCGCATAATTCCTTTGGAAACCCCCGCTTCCCGGTAATGAACGCCCGCGGCGACGGCCCCGTCAACGATCTCCAGGTCGCGGTAGGAGTAAGCGCCGGAAAGAGTGCGCCGGAACAGCAATTCTCCGCTGGCCAGGGAATAGACCTGGAGATTACGTTTGTCGATTACCGCAGCCAGCCCGGAAGCGGAGCAAATGGCCACCTTCCGGGGATAGCTGAACCCGGTGGGGATTTCCGTTTCCAACTCCACGGAAGGGAATACCCGGATGCGGTCGCGGTAAGCCAGGGCCAACCGGCGATCATCTTCCGAGATGGAAAACTGGTCTGCCGGCGGGTAAGCGGCTATCTCGCCACCGGGCAGGGAAACCAGGTAAAAATGCTCCCCGGCGCCCACCCCGAAGCGCATCCCGGAGGGCGAGAAACCGAACAGCGACGCGCCCCGGAAGGTCTTCGAGCACAAGAAACGCCCGGTTTGATCATAAAAATGCACCGTTAATTCCCGGTTGAAGTGCTTGCTCATGTCCATGAAGGCGATCATGCCGACATTGGAGACGTAGAGATCCGAACCGGGGGCGCGCTCCAGCGCGAAGCGCAACTGCTCTCCCTCGAAGAAGCGGAAATTGCGCAGTTCCCGCTGTTCGTCGGTAACCGCGCCGATTTCATAGTCGCACCAAAAAACACTGTTGGGAGATTGGCCTTTGTTGCCGGCAACGGTTGAGAATCGTTCCAGCGTTCCGTTGGGATGGACGGAAAGGGATGCAATGGCTCCCCGGGGAGCCAAATCTTCGCCGAAAACCAGGACCGTTTCGACGAAAACCGCCAAAAGAATGGCCAGGGCAGCGGAATGCTTGCAGCGCATATCATTTCTCCGATGGTTTATCCGGGTTTACCCGGCTGAAATTCCGGGCGATCTCTCTTTCAACCATTTCCACGACCTCATCCACCCGTTCCTGGATAATTTCCCGGTCGTCCACTCTCCTTTCCCGCAACTCTTTCAGCTCCTCTTGTAAAGCCAGGTCCAACAACTCCGCATACTTGCGCGCCACGATGCGGCTCTTGTGCTTGCCGCCGTAATCCTGATCGTAAAAGTGGCGGAAGGGTACCCGGGGATAGCGTTTCCAGAGTTGCCGGCGAACCGCTACGGACCAGAAGTCGTGCTGGTCTGCTCTTTTAATGAATTTGTCCGGGTCGGTCAGCTTCAGGGGAGGGGTGCGGGTGATTTTCATCGATTTGATAATCGTGCGGGTTTCTTCGACCGGTTTGGCGGGAAGTTGCTCCAATTCCATGGCTTTCCGGTGCACCAGTTGCGCCAGGCGATTGCGGTCCTGCCGGGCAATCTTCAAGGTATTATCCTTGCCCCCGTATTTGTCGAAATCATAAGAATAAGCGGTAGAGTGATAATGCCGCCCGTGTACGTTGACGGTCACGTCCACCACGCAGCGGGAATAACGGCCCCGGCGTTTATAAAGGTGAATGTAGTGCAGGTTGGCCAGGGGGCCGGTCGTCGCTTCTTTGCGTTTTGTGAATTTTTTGGGGCGCTCCCGCTCCCGGCGGGCTTTTTCCGCCCTACGTTCCCGCAGGGTGGGATCATATCCTACCTTTTCAAAAAACGGGTAAGCGTGTTGGTTGCGGAATTGGAGCGCCGCAGCAAAAGAGGCCTCTTTGCCGCCGTACTGGTTGTCGTAAAACGATTGCCCTTCCATATAATGGCGCTTGCTGTGCACCGACACTTTAATTTGCACGTACCAGAATTTTTCCGTTTCCCGGCGGTAAATGAAGCGCATCCCCAGGTCTTTTTCGAGAAGAGGAGCCGGGGCGCCATTAGCAGAGGTTTCTCTTTCCTGGCTGGTGTTAACTGCGGACTTAATCATGAAGTGGTTACCTGTTATGATTGTAAATCGATTACTATTCGTTACTAATCAGCTATTCTTGAAATGGCAGAATAATTTGATGGCAAAATGATTTTTTAATGATTTTGCCATGGAATCATTTTGCATTATTCTTCCTGAGAAAAGCACATCGCCTGAATAGTTACGATTATTGGATAAATGGATTGCTGGATCACCGGCTGCCGGAGCAGGATGCAAACAGGATGAACCATACTCATCCAACAATCCAACACGCCAATACTCCTATTCGATCAATTGCGTGATTGCTCCCCTCCTTTGCCGTTTTCCCATCCTTCACCGGGCAATAATAATATATTGATATTCCAATGTTTCCTGATCGATGTGAATTTTCCGGAAACCGGCGCGTTTCAATTCCTCGGCGACCGTTTCCGGGGCCAGTTTCAGGCGGGCAGGCGGACCCACCGGCAAATCTTTTTTGAAAAAGTCCACAATAACTACCGCGCCGCCTTCCGCGAGCGTTTGCCGCGCCACGGAGAAATATTCCGAGCGGTTATCGATGTGATGATAGGTATTCACCAGGATGATAATATCGGCTTCGCCGGGCTGCAATTGGGAATCGCTCTCCGTTGCCCGGCGGGTTTCGATGGGCAGGGGAACCGGGAGGCGGCGGTTCTTCTGGTCGATGTATTCCAGAAAGCGGCGGTCGATGTCGATTGCGATCACCTTCTTCGCTTTCTCTGCTAGGGGGAAGGAAAAATACCCGGTTCCGGCGCCGATGTCGGCGACGGTCTTGCCGGAAAGATCCCCTAACAAGGCGAGCACTTCCGCCGGTTTCTGCCACTTTTCCCGGGCCGGGTCCTCAAAATTCCGCGCCAGGGTTTCGAAATCGCTCCCGTGCATGTGGGCGTTGGCGCTGCCGCTGTCAACCGGCGCGTTTCCGGCGTGGCGAGGGTGATCCTGGTTCCGCTGGCAGGCGCTAAAGCAGAGAAATATGAATACGGCAATTTGCAGAATGAACCGGTACCATTGAATGCCCATGTCTCATCTCGTGTTCTGTTTTTACACGGTATTAGTAGCAGGCTAATTTAACCGCCCGGAAACAGGAACTCAAACTTTATGCAAAATTTCTGTAGATTCTCAACGTCGAGAGCGTTAAACTCTCTCAGCCCAGGGTAAAAGGGTAGTGGTGAGTGGTAGATTGGTGAGTGGTGGAGCAGTAGAGTGGGTGAGGGGTAGAGTGGTGATTGGTAACAACGCAGGGACCCCCTCCTTCCTCTACCACTCACCCATTGACGCTATGAGAACCGAAACAGGAGCAGAGGCATGGATAAAAACCGTATAAAAAAACTGGCCGGCGATCCCCGCTTCATCTCCGGCATCCATAATTACTGCGACCGCTGGTGCGAGCGCTGCCCGTTGACCCACCGCTGCCTGAACTATCTCTTGAGCGAAGAGGAATTCGCCGACCCGGAAACCCGGGATCTGGAAAATGAAAAATTCTGGGAAAAACTGAGCGAAGTATTGAGCGATACCGTGGAGATGCTTCACGAAATGGCGGAAGAAGCGGGAATCGATTTGGATGCCGTTGACGCAACCGAAAGCCTGAATGAGCGGAAAAACCGCCGTAAAATTGCGGAAAACCGGCCCGCGGTACGTTCCGCCCGCGCCTACGGCAAAATGGTCAACCAGTGGTTCGATAAGGCCAATCATCTGCTCAAAGAGAAAGAAATCGAATTGCTCGAAAAAGCCCGCTTAGAATTGCCGCACGCCGATCCCGCCGGGGAAGCGGCGGACATCACCGACGCCACGGAGATTATTCGCTGGTACCAGCACCAGATTTACGTGAAGCTGATGCGCGCCTTCCAGGGAAAAGAGGATGAGGCCGAAGACCCGGAGCTCTGGAAAGAATTTCCCAAAGATTCCGACGGCTCCGCCAAAGTCTCCCTGATCGGCATCGACCGCTCCATCTCTGCCTGGGATCGCCTGCGCAGCCATTTCCCGGAGCGGGAGAGCGAGCTTCTAAATATCCTGCGCCACCTCGACCGGCTGCGCAAAAAAGTAGAAAAGGAGTTCCCGGAGGCCCGCAGCTTCGTTCGCCCGGGGCTGGATAACCCGGAGGAGTACGGGGAAGCGAGGCGTGATGCGTAACTCGTAATGCGTGATTCGTAATAGACCGTATTCATGGCTAAATATTTAATTTTTATGAAAGATTGAATAGCCCCGATCTTTAGATCGGGGGTCAAAAACAAATCAACCCTTACTTTTTCCCGGGGATTTATCCCCGATTTTTGCACTACGCGGGGCTAAAGCCCCCAAAAGCTTTGGTATGAGGATAAATTGTAATCCCCCCGATAAATCGGGGGGCTATTCATTATATTATAAAACAACCACTTATCCTGGAATAAAGTTCAATGCGTATTACGAGTTACGCATTACGCACTATTACCGAATCGGAGGCTATATGCGCTTGTTTGCGTTGCTTTGGCTCGCGGCGACGGCGGCCTGCATGGTTGCCGTCGCCCAGGAAAAAGAAGCTCTTACGGTGGAATGGATTCACAGTGAGGAGGGAAAAGCGGTCGATGGCGTGCCGGAGTTTGCCTGGCTGGACGACAACACTGCCCTGCTCTATGATCCTCGCCAATCCAAAGAACAGCGCACCTTTGAGCGCTTCGATCCCAAAACCGGGCGCCGCGCTCCCGCGCTGAACCGGGAAAAAGCCCTGGCCAGCCTGCAAGGCTACTTAGGCGTGCGCGATTCCACTCAATTTTTGACCTGGCCGGAAGCCTTCGAAGGCTCCGGCCGGTTTGCCGTGTACATCTGGGAGGGGGACATTTATCTGCTAGATCTCCCGGCCGCGGAATTCCGGCGAATCACCGCCAGCGAGGCCATAGAAAAGGCGGCGCGTTTTTCCCCCGACGGGCAGAAACTGGCGTTCGTGCGCGACAACGACCTCTATGTGTACGATCTGGTGCGACAATCCGAGAAACGTCTCACCTTCGACGGTTCGGAAACCCTGTTGAACGGAACCCTCTCCTGGGTGTACTGGGAGGAAATCTTCGGACGGCAGGATATCGCCTATTGGTGGTCGGGAGACTCCAAAGCCCTGGCGTTCCTGCGAACCGACGAATCCGAAGTCAGCCAAATGTATTTCCCGGATTTTCAGCCGGCGGTTCCCCTGTTGATCACCCAGCGCTACCCCAAGGCCGGGGGTGAAAATCCCCTGCTTCACGTGGGCATCGTGGAGATCGAGGACCCCGACCCGCTCTGGGTGGAGCTGGGACCTCCCCCCTACGAGTATATCGTGCGGGTGGACTGGCTGCCGGACCACCGCCGCCTGTGCGTGCAAACCTTGAACCGGGAGCAGACCGAGCTGCGCCTCTTCCTGGCCGACCGTTTTACCGGCGTCGCTGCGCCGCTGTTGCTGGAGACCGACCCGGCCTGGGTCAATATTCACGACGATCTGTATTTTCTGAAAGACGGGAAACACTTTATCCGCGCCTCCGAGCGCGACGGATACCGCCACCTCTACCGTTATACTCTGGATGGTACTCTCGTCAACCGGATTACCCGCGGCGACTGGGCGATCCATTCTGCCGGGGGGGAAGTGTTCTGGGTGGACCGGGCGGTCAACGCCATCGATGAAAAAAAGGGCTGGATTTACTTTACCGCCCAGGAAAAATCGCCCCTGGAGCGCCATCTCTACCGCATCCGCTTCGACGGGAGCGGCATGGAACGGCTCAGCAAAGGCGAGGGGTTCCATAGCGCGGTTTTCAGCCCCGATGCCCGGTATTATTTCGAGACCTATTCCAACCTGCGCACCCTGCCCTCTCTCTCCCTCTACCGCAGCGACGGCAAATTGCAACAGGCGCTGGCCCAACCCCGCCCGGAATTGTTCGAAAAATTCGATCTGCAATACCCGGAAATATTTTCCATTCCCGCGCCGGATGGTTTTCCCCTGCCCGCGGAATTGCTCAAGCCCGCGCAGTTCGATCCCCGGCGCCGCTACCCGCTGATTATTTACGTGTACGGCGGGCCGGCTGCGCCCACAGTGGCCGAGGAGTGGCGCTCTTCGCTGCTGTTCGACAATATTTTGCTGCAAAAAGGCTATTTGTTGGCGCGAATCGACCCGCGCAACGCCACTGCCATCAGCAAAACCCTGGAGAATCTTCTGTTAGGGGAGATGTCCGGGCAGATGGAACTGGCCGACCTGTTGGCCGGGGTAAAATGGTTCAAGGAGCAGCCTTACATCGATCCCGATCGGGTGGGCATCTGGGGCTGGAGCGGCGGGGGCAGTTTCACCCTCAATGCCATGACCCGCTCCCGGGAGTTCAAGGCCGGGATCTCCATCGCCCCGGTGACCGACTGGCATTATTATGATACCCGCTGGACGGAATTCGCCATGAAGCGCCCGCAGGATAACCCCGAAGGATACGAAAAAACCTCTTTCGTCAAAACCGCCAAAAACCTGCACGGGCGTCTGCTGTTAATACACGGCACCTACGACGACAACGTGCATCCGCAGAATTCCTGGCATTTCATCGACGAGTTGATCAAGGCCAACATTATGTTCGATATGATGTTCTACCCCATGCGCAAGCACGATATCGGCGATGATCCGGCGCAAATTCACCTCTACAACCGCATGCTGGAGTTCTGGGAACGAAATTTGTAGCGCGGCGGCAGTTAAACCCGGATGGTTTAATCCCGACAAATTCGCAGGGATGCGAATGTAATTGTCGGGATGCAGTAGGCAGTAGGCAGTAGGCAGTAGGCAGTAGGCAATAAAACGGGAGAACCATGATGATGCAAAATTTTTGGGCAGGAATGCAAGGAGTTCTGGGGCTGGCGCTGGCAACGGCGCTGTTTTCCTTTTCGGGAAGGGGGCAGGATTACCAAAATGAGCTTGCATCGCCGGAAGCGCCCGGCTCGCTCCCAGTCTCCACTTTCTCCATCGTCGCCTGCGATCCGGCGACGGGAGAGTTAGGGGTGGCGGTGGCCTCGCGCTTTTTTGCGGTGGGAAGCGTGGTGCCCTGGGCTAAAGCCGGGGTGGGGGCGGTGGCAACCCAGTCTTTTGCCAACACCTCCTTCGGCTGGCGGGGTTTGGAACTGTTAGAAAAGGGGATGACTCCGGAGGAGGCCATCCGGGAATTGCTCCGCAACGATGATAATCCCACCCGCCGCCAGGTCGGAATAGTGTCCCCGGACGGGAAATCCGCCGCCTACACCGGGGAAAACTGCATTCCCTGGGCCGGGGGACGCAGCGGTCCCAACTACGCGGTGCAGGGGAACATCCTTACCGGGGAGGCGGTGGTGCTGGCCATGGAAAAAGCGTTCCTGGAAACCGGCGGCACCCTGGCGGAGCGGATGTACGCCGCCCTGCTGGCCGGGGATGAACAGGGAGGCGACAGCCGCGGCAAGCAATCCACGGCGCTGTTAGTAGTGAAAACCGGCGCGGGGTACGGGGGATACACCGACCGGGCCATCGACATCCGGGTGGACGACCATCCCGAGCCGTTCCGGGAATTAGGCCGGCTGCTCAATTTCGGGCAGATGAATTACGCCTGGAACGAAGCCTGGACGCTGTTTACCGGGAAAAAATTTGCCGAAGCGCTGCCGCCCATGGAGCGCACCGCCAGGCTGGCCCCGGAAAATGCGGAGGTGCTCTACGATCTGGCGGTGATCCGCCTGGCGGCCGGCAAAGCGGAGACGGCCCTGGAAGCGCTGAAAAAGTCCCTTACCCTCAATCCCCAGTTGAAAAAACAGGCGGCCGGGGATAACGATCTCGCGGCTCTGCGCGCAAATGCGGAGTTCCGGGCGCTGGTGGGGGATTGAAAATTGAAGATCGAAGATTGAAGATTGGCGAGGATTTCAATACCCGCTAACTCGTAACGATGCTCCGCATCGTTACGCAACCGGGGAAGCTCTGCTTCCCGGGTAAGATTGCTTATTTTCCGGTGCAGGGCTAATTCTGAGCGGTTCCCCAATTATCCATGAGGTGAAAAATGAGGAAATATGCGATTGCTTTAATCGTGATCATCGGGTTGTGGCAGCTTGCGGAGGGGCAGGCGGTTTACCGCGGCCCCCTGGCGCACACCTATTCGATTGTGGCAGTGGATTCCCTTACCGGGGAGATCGGCGCGGCGGTGCAGTCGCACTGGTTTTCGGTGGGCAGCACCGTGATCTGGGCGGAGGCGGGAGTCGGCGCGGTCGCTACCCAGTCGTTCGTGAATGTTTCCTTCGGTCCACGGGGATTAGAACTCATGAAATCCGGCAAATCCCCGCAGGAGGCGCTGCAAATCCTGCTCTCCGGTGATGAAGGCCGGGAATTCCGCCAGGCAGCGCTGATCGACGCGCGGGGAAACACCGCGGCGCACACCGGGGCAACCTGCATCCCCGCAGCCGGGCATATCAACCGGAAATATTATTCCGTGCAGGCCAACCTGATGCTAAAAGAAACGGTCTGGCCGGCCATGGAAAAAGCGTTTCTCACCGCGCAAGGCCCCCTGGCGGAACGATTAGTAGCGGCGCTGGAGGCGGCGCAGGCCGAAGGCGGGGATATTCGCGGCAAACAATCCGCGGCTTTGCTGGTGGTGCGGGGCCGCTCCGGCGGGAAAGCCTGGGAGGACCGCCTGATCGACCTGCGGGTGGAGGACCATCCCGAAGCAGTGCAGGAGATCAAGCGCCTGCTGAGGGTGCATCGCGCTTACGAGCACATGAACGCCGGCGACCTGGCGGTGGAAAAGAACGACGAAACCGCGGCCCTGCGGGAATACCGCGCGGCCATGGAGATGTTTCCGGAAAACCTGGAGATGAAATACTGGACCGCGGTCTCTCTGGCCAATATGAATCGCCTGGAGGAAGCCCTGCCGCTGTTCAAAACCGTTTTTCAGCAGGACGCCAACTGGAAGACCTTGACGCCCCGGCTGGTTCCCATCGGCCTGTTGAAGGTTTCCGAGGATCAATTGAAGAGGGTTATGGAGTGACCGGCGCCCGGCTTCCGCAGGGCGTCTGGAGAAGAACATCGAACCGGGGAGGGCAAATTCAGATCGTGTATTAAATGCGTTGTAAAACCGGCCAGGTAAATATTTTGTTACTATTCAGCCATAAGAGGCAACAGAGACAGAATTACAAGCATCTCAAACCATTATCCCTGCTTATGGAACATTTTTTTCTACAAAGCAAGTTGGTTTAGGGATGCTGATTTAATTATTTCCAGATTTAACATTTTTGGCAGTATCTTTGAAATCAACTCAACATGTCACCACTACGTGGTTTTTTAACTAAAGGGA
>CAZFVV010000075.1:4728-24096 GCA_964522165.1 uncultured Calditrichaceae bacterium | reverse complement strand
ATTTCTTCGCTGCCATGAGATTCCTCCACGATTAGGGCGGCTAGAATATCCACTACTTAACGGATTTATGCAACAATGCCTGAACAAATTGTAGAAGATTCCAGGAGGTCAGTATGGATAAAGAAAAAATCTACGAATCGCTTCAACCGGAAAAACTGAAGACATGGTTAAAGTCGGCTTTTTCAGAAGTAGGTATTCATTCACAAGAACTTCTTTTGGATGATAAGAAAATTGAAAAGGCTGCTCATATTGCCTACAAAAAAATTCCTATGTTTCCCTTTCGTGCTGCTATCAAGACTATAATTGGTGAAAAGGGATTTGTTAACCTTGTTTTCAAAATTAGAGACAAAATGTTAGAATCAAAATCAATGGATCTTTCATGGTTAACTTTAGATAATCTAAAATCCATAATTTCCAGCATAAAAAATTAAGAAAATTGGGAAAAATTTTATTTTATCCATTGATAAAATGGCTTCTAAAGGATAAATTAAGATCAATTTCTAATGTGATTACAAGATTTAATATAGATAATTGAAAATTGATCTTTTTTGTGGTTTTTCGATCATTGAAGGCTAAAATATTAGACCTTATTCCTAATTAAGTGACTGTATATAAATGAATTATCCAAATTGCCGATAAACTGAGTATTTCAAATTAAAGGCAAAATTTCGATTTCTACCGCTTGTTTGTGGATTTTCATTGTTTTTGTCACGAAAAATTGCACAGAATTTAAAAAAATCAAGGAACCCTTTCATGAGGGGAAAATTTTAGATCATATAAAACAATAACTTATCTATGCATAAGGTCTATTGTCATTTGTAACAAAAATATTTAGAAAAATTCTTTAAGTAATAAGGTATTTAAATGAAAGATGAAAAAGAATATGATGATTGTCCATCATCTGAGCCGTTAGAATCTGATGAAAATAATTTGGACTCAAACCCATCTGCCACTCAATTAGCTGAGGCTTCAGAAGATTTAGGCCCAAGCTCCTTAGTTAACGAGAATGAAAGTGCTTTTCAACAAATTTTAGATGTGATTTTATATTTATCTAATGAGACATCCTCTCTAAAAAATTTAATCGAAAGTCGTTTTAAATATGACGAAGTCAAAGAAGAAGCATTTGAGCGTCTCTATGTAGAATTAGATGAATATAAGAAAAATTCCATCTTCGAGCGCAATCGTCCTCTTTTTACAGACTTAATCCTTTTTTATGATCGAATCGAGAATATGCGTTTAGACATGGATTCTTCAACAGATGAAAAATCGCATTTTACTTCGCTGCTAAAAACATTAAGCGAAGAAATCCTTGAGATACTTCATCGCCAGGGAGTCGAAATGATTGAGCATTCGCAATCTTTTAATCCTGCCATTCAACGAGCCATAAGTACACAACCAACATCCATTGAAGAAGAAGACAACCAGGTTGCTAAAATTGTTCGTGCTGGATTTAGGTTTCGAGAGCAAGTTCTTCGTGCAGAAGAAGTCATCGTAAAGAAATTCAAATATCATTATGATCCTCAATCCTAAAATAAAAGAGAGATAAACTATGGCAAGTCTTCAATGTGCATCTTGTGGGAAAACAGAGAAATCTGGTAAAATTTTCTACCAATGTAATCATTGTGGCCGTTGGTGGTGTAGTGATCATGGTCATAAGGGTAAAAAATGTCCTGGTTGCAATAAAGGATATATGCAAAAATAGTGTGAATGTAAGAAAGGATAAGCGAGAGTGAACGAAGAAGTTATTGTCGGAATAGACTTGGGAACGACATTCTCAGGGATTGCCTTTATCAACCAACACGGAAAACCCGAGATAATTCCAAATCGAGAAGGTGATCGAACAACTCCATCCGTCATATTTTTTGATGAGAGTGGATCACCAATTGTCGGAAAAGAAGCTCGTAACCAAGCAATAATTAATCCACGTCGAACTGTTCGTTGGATAAAACGGGAAATGGGGAATCCTTCGTATCGGTTTAATATCGATGGGAAAGATTACTTTCCAGAAGACCTTTCTGCGATTATTATAAAAAAACTAAAAAATGACGCCGAAGCATTTTTAGGGAGAGAGGTTTCCAAAGCTGTGATCAGTGTTCCTGCATATTTTAAAGATGCTCAAAGAGAAGCGACGCGACAAGCAGGGCAAATTTCTGGTTTGGAAGTGATTCGGATAATTAACGAACCAACAGCTGCGGCTTTAGCTTATGGTCTTGATAAAGTACAAGACGACCAAGTAATACTTGTATATGACTTCGGTGGGGGAACTTTCGATGTTACAATTATGGCGACGAGAGGCCAAGAGTTTAATATCATCGTAACTGATGGTGATGCTAAATTAGGTGGTAAAGACATTGATGGTCGTTTAGTAGAATACTTTGCCGAACAATTTCAACGAGAGCACGGGATCGATTTACGAGTGGAATCTTATACTCATCAGGATTTGTGGGATAAAGCCGAGATTGCAAAGAAAGACTTATCCTTCAGAGATAATATAGCCATCGCTTTAGCAGCAGGAGAAAAAACATTACGAATAGATATTGACAGAGAATTTTTTAATGAAATCATTGAGGATTTGATTCAACAAACTGAAGATTGCATGGATTGCGTCATCCAGGCTGCCAGTATGAATTGGAATCAAATTGACACAATTTTATTAGCTGGTGGTTCCAGTCGTATTCCCGCGGTAAGAGAGATGATAAAAAGAGTTACCGGAAAGGATGTAGCAAGGGATATGAATCCTGATGAATGTGTAGCTATGGGAGCGGCGATTCAGGCAAACTTAATTGCCAGAAAAATAGAGGGACAAGAATCAGTACCTATACTGGAAGGTGGAGCAGATATAGTTGTCCATGATGTTGCTTCTCATAGTCTTGGAGTCAAAGCGCTATCATCTGATCGCAAGAGATATATTAATAGCATTATCATTCCTCGATTTACGCAAATTCCTTGCGAAAAAATTCGTACTTATACGACAAATGAAGATAATCAAAATCGAGTTGAGATTGAAGTTTTGCAGGGAGAGAATGATGATCCAAATTCCCCGGAAGTTCAATTAATTGGAAAAGTAAATTTAAAAAATTTACCGCCCCATAAAGCTGGCGAACTGGTGATTGAGGTCGCGCTTCGGTATAATGCCGATGGTGTGATTGAAGTTGTGGCGACAGAACACAAAAGCGGACAAATGACCCGGGAAGTTGTTATGCAGAAGGCGGGCGCCTTGTCATCAGAAATTATTGACGAAAAGCGTGAAGAACTTAATCAGATTGAGTTGTAGAATAATGAAATCAAGAGTTGTGCAATTCTCAATATAACTTTTGGGTTGTGAGGATAAGGGTATGTGGAAGTGTTATAATTGTGGGGAAGAACATGAAGACCAATTTGATACCTGTTGGAAATGCGGGGCAAAAAGCGATGAAACCAAATCAGGAGATAAAGTAAGCAAAAAAGTTCAAACAGAAAAAAGCTCCAATAAAGAAAAGGCAGATAAACATGATTTTCTTCAAAAGCAGATTGAGCATAGAGATATATCAAACACTGTTCCTTACGAGTATAAATTTGTACAAATTCCACAAGCAATTTCTGTAAAAAGAACGTCCGGCGATTATGCTGCTGCTGATTATATACAAGAAACTGTAGATCAATATACTAAAGATGGGTGGGAATTTTATAGAATAGATACCATTGGCGTCGCATCTGAACCAGGGTGCATCGCCTCATTATTCGGTGCAAAAACTTATTATCAAGACTATGCTATTATTTGTTTTAGAAAATCGCTGAGAGTGAATACTTAAAGAGGGGAAACTTAATATGGGAAAAGTTGTCGGTATTGATCTTGGTACTACATTTTCCGCTATATCTTATGTAAATAAACATGGAAAAGCAGAAATAATTGCCAATCGAGAAGGAGAGCGAATTACACCTTCCGTTGTACTTTTTGACGGCAATACACCGATAGTAGGAAGTATAGCCAAGCGTTCCGCTGTAGTCGATCCTTTAAGCGTAGTTGCGAATGTTAAAAGACAGATGGGAAATCCTGCTTGGAAATTTTTTACAGAAAACGGCGATGTATATACAGCGGAAGAAATTTCAGCAATCATTCTTAAGCGATTGAAAGAAGATGCGGAAACTTTTTTAGGAGAACCAATAAGCGATGCAGTGATTACCGTTCCTGCGTATTTTGATGATGCACCACGTAAAGCAACTCATGATGCAGGGCGCATCGCGGGGTTGAATGTTTTGAGGATTATTAATGAGCCGACTTCTGCAGCTTTAGCTTACGGGCTGGAGAAAATTCAAGAACCCCAAGTCGTTTTGGTTTATGATCTTGGCGGTGGTACCTTTGACGTAACAATAATGCAGGCAGCAAAAGGTGAAATAAAGGTGTTAGCTACCGGAGGAGATAGGAATTTGGGTGGATTTGACTGGGATAACGAAATTATGAAATTTTTGAATGAAGAATTCAAAAAACAGGGGGGGCCAGATCTTTTCAATGAACCTGTATGTGAACAAGATTTACGAGACAAGGCTGAAATTGCAAAAAAAACCCTTTCCACAAGGGATAAAACCAGCATATTTCTGTCTGCAGGGGGTAAGAATATCTCCGTAAATTTAAGCCGTGAAGAGTTCGAGGATTTTAATGCGCCTCTTTTTAATAGAACTATAAGCATAATGGAATTCGTACTTGAAGATGCTAACTTGCATTGGAAAGATATTGATAAAATCTTGCTCGTGGGTGGCTCTACTCGTATGAAGGCCATACCGACATTAATTGAAAAAGTTAGTGGGAAAAAACCTTCTATGGAAGTCCATCCTGACGAGGTAGTGGCTATAGGGGCATCTTTACAGGGTGCTTTAATTCAGTTAAAAGAAGGTAAAAGTGATATTGTCGAGAGAGAATTTTTTCCTTTGGTAGAAATCGAAGATGTGACTTCCCATAGTTTAGGAATTATTGCTGTTGATGAGAAGAGTAAAGAATATAATTCAATAATATTAAAGAAGAATACCCCTATACCCTGTAAAGCAAGTGAAACATATTGTACAATTGTAGATAATCAGACAGAAATACGTATCCAGGTTACTCAAGGTGAGGATATAGATCCTTCGGCAGTCAAAATTATCGCTAATCAGATATTAAAAATTCCTCCTTACCCCAGGGGAGCGCCCGTTGAAGTATTTTTTGAGTATGATCTCGACGGAATTATACAAATAACGGTAGTCGATTTAACTGCAAACAAAAATTTAGGTAAGATTCCTTTAGAACGGACATCCAATTTAGATGAGGAAAGCATACAAATCATGCGAGAAAAAATGGGCAACTTAAACATTAATTAGGAGGAGAAAAAAATGAATACTACTCAAGAAGCTCTTCAGGGTTTAGTCAATTATGAAAAAATCAGCACTATGCCTGTTCTAGAAGTGCCCACCATTAAAAAGGAGGAAATACCAAATTTTATCCTCCAGCATCCTCATTATGATAAAGCAATGCAAAAAATTGAACAAAAAATGCAAGTCTTCGAAACTAAACTTAAGAATTTTAAAAATGAAATCGATGTTCAAAAAGAAATAATTCAAAGAGCAAATGCTGGAACTAGTTATGTTGACAGAAGCAGTGCCCAATCTGTTGCGAGGTATAATGATTGGGTTGAGCGAGGTAGAAAAGCTGCTGAAAAACATGACGATTTGATTGATAAACATAACGAAACTCTTGCAGAGAGGGATGAAAAATTGCAAGAATTGGTACAAGATGCATTGGCTGCGATTGAGGAAGATATTGTAACGGTTCTTGACAAATGTACCAAAATTGCTACCAAGTTATCGGGTAGTCAAAATTCTCAAGACTTAATGACTGCAATAGACGTTTGTTTTATCGAGATGAAAATTCATCACTTTTTTGAAGATGTTATTGAGGGAAACATAGCTCGCAAAGAGGTCAAAGAACGCATTTCTGAAGTAGATCAACTTTTTGCGCAATTGTGTGGGAATGAGGATGTCCGCAACCATATAACTGACCTCTTTCGAAGAAATTTATATTTAATGGAGAAGAATGACACCCAATATGGTCAAATCACTCAAACCATTGGAACAGTTGATCAACAAGAGATGAATCGTTCAATAGGAGAGCTTCAGGATGTCTTTAATAAAAAATTTGATACCGATTTTGATTATGAGAGAGTAATTGACCCTTCTGAACTTGAAAATATCAACGTAAAAATAACTGAGAGGATTAAAGAAATCGAAAACCATATTGCAAAAGCGAATCAACTTGAAGAATCCACTAAACCATTCGCAGAGCAAGGAACAGAAACACATCAAAATTTGGAGACACTATTAGAATCAATGAAAAGTGAAGTAAAAGGGATGGGAAGTGATCTAATATTACCCGGATACTTTGGAATCGAAATGTTAAATGAATCAGTGATTGATGATTTTTATTCAAAAGATATAAGGCCAAAAGTGAAAGAATTTAGAGATTTTCTATCCAAAGAATTAGAGGAAGAAAAGCTTGATATGTTGATAATGACCAATGGAGATCGTTTTTCAATTCAAAAAACAGAGACTGCAATTAAACAAGCTGGGCTAACTCGTCTTCAAAATGAACGAAGCAGGATTAAAGAACATATAGAGAAAATGAATAAGTTGATTGTATCGCTCCAAGAAAACATTGAAAAGATTAAAGAGGTTCCCAAAAAGAAATCCGAAGAATTAAGAAAGGAAGTCTCCAAGAACTATATTCTTTCTTTCATACCTTTTATAAGTTTTCTCCCTGCTTTTAAGATTTTCAAGAAAATTAAATCCTTTGAATCTGCATTTAGAAGTACAAATCAAATCTATCGCGATATTGGTGCAACTTTATTGGCTAAAAACAAAACGATGTTTATCGCCAATCTGGTTGTTGGAGCAGTTCTTAGTATCGGCAGTTTAATCGCACTTTTGGTAACGGAGAATAGTTTGTCATCCGCCGTTCAATTGGGCCTTCCAGGGACAATGTTGTTACTTTATCTTATATCAAGCGGTTTTTTATTTCTTACCGGTAAAAAGCTTGATTCTTATTTGGGCTACATCAAAAGTGGAGGCAGAAGCTAAGACTGCCTAAAAATTGAAACCAAGGAGGAACTAATTTAGCATGGGGCATGATACATACGATGACTATTTACAATTATTAAATCTCCAACCAACTGCTTCTGAAGAAGATATTAAGGGCTCTCTTAATAAACTTCAAAGGGAATATAGTAGAAAAGCAACTCAAGCAGGTAGATTAGAAGACCGCCAAAAAGCCGAACAAATGCTCAAAACTCTGGATAAAGCGCGTAAGATTCTTTTGGGGCCTGAAGGCAAACTTAGGCGGAAAAAATTTGGAGAACAAGATACGTCCGGCAAAGAATATGATTATTTCCTGCGTTTATTAAAGCTCTCGCCAAATGCCTCTGGGAAAGATATTCAGGATGCAATTAAAGAAAAAGAAAGAATCTATACACGACAGGCAACCTCAGAAAATATAGAAATGCGCCACCAGGCAGAGGCTTTTCTTGAAGAGCTTAAGACAGCTTATAAACTTCTTATGGGTCCCGATGGAGAAGAAATAAGAAAGCAACGCGCAGAAAGACAGGCTATTGGTACAGGAACAGAAGAATTAGTAATTGATGCCGATAGCATCGCCCGAGCAATTGAAATTATTGCCTTCAATAGAGGACGAAAAACACAAGCCAGGCAAGGAACAGTGCTTTTTAAACGAGCCACCTTTTTTTTAAAGGGAATGGATTGCCTTGTAGAAGAAGTTATTCATAAAAAATATGAAGCTACAAAGGATTTAAAGCTTTGCACTGCAAAAAAAGGAGAGTTAGTACTCTTTGAATGGGAATGTAACCCCGCTAGAAATCCTGATAGTGGTAATGTAAGAACCTTCATAAAGGGACCATGGATTAATGATATAATTGAAGGTAAAGTAGAAATCGAAACTAAATGAACACTACAGGATATTCTGTATGATATGCAGTCGATGCGGACTCAGTATTAATTTTGAAGCCCCATATTGTCCTGCCTGTGGTAATACTTTATCAAAACCGCTAAAGGTGAAAACGGATATCAATTATTATGAACTTTTTGAACTTTCATTCAACTCCTCATCCAACGAGATTAAACAGCGACTACGGGAAGCAATTCGTTATTGGGGACACCGTGCAAACAATTCGCCAAGAATTGAGCAGCGCCATGAAGCGGAACGAATGCTCCAATATCTTTCGGAAGCAGAATTAATATTGCTCGATCCAGAGAAACGAATCTCATATGATGAATGGCTTTCACATCAACAGAAGAAGAATTACTTTAATCAAAATACAACTTCTACTCAAAAACTATTTCCAACTTCAGAAAGTTCTTCCCAAGCTTCTTATTCAAACGAATTTCAAAAATCTATCCCTGATATTTCTATAGAAAACAATCCTAAGCCACCCATTTGGAATTTGTTCTGGTGGACTGTTATTAATGGAACAGTAGTTCAAGTCGATCCCATATATATGGCCCCCCCTGACTTTAGCTGGGGCTTCCTTTTTGGAAAGATAATCCTATTCATTATTGCTATAATCATTTTGGGCCCTATTGTAATCGGTATAATCCTTGGGCTATTGGTTGCCTCAACCATACTCTCCTTTATTTTCCCCTCAAGACGAGGACATGGTTCTGGTTTTCTTTCAAGTATTTTCAGTCATGCAATTAGTTTTTTATTTACAAAACATTTGTTTGGACAGAAAGAAATGCTCTCAGTTCGAGATATTCGATTGAGGGACCAATCAGGTCAAGAACATCTAGTGCGTATTAAAGGGGATATCATTACAGGGAATTTTAATATTGGTGACGAAATTGAAGTAGCAGGTTTTAATCGTAGTGGGACTTTGATGTTTCGCCGAGGGTGGAATAAGAGAATAAAATCAGAAATCAGAGTAAAACGCAGATGAACCGGGACGCAGAGCTTCTCAGTAAGATATATGAAGTTACCCGTGGAGATTTGGAAGGGGCGAATTTCGCTTTCCCCCAAGTGGGCCCACTTTTAGATTCTATGACGCTGATTCGTATTACTCGTCTCTCTCGTTTCTGGAAAAACAAAGAAAATGAGGATGCGAATATTTTTAGACAGAGCGTTGAGGATTTAGTAAGCGGGTTCTATGGCCAATCATCCCCCTGGATGTTTTTGCTTAGAGGTACTCCCGCTGCAATTGAGTGCTGGTTTGGTGCTTCCTCAAAGATCATGGAAAGAAGTTCGTTATGTTCTAATCTAAACGGTGTGTTTCCTGACCTGCGTTATGGTAATTCAATCTCTTTGGTAAGGGACGGATTGGAAAATCTTAATCACGCCGTTATTCTCATTGGAATTCCCAGTTTCAAGGTAGATCCAAAAAATAGAACAAGAAACGATCAGATTGAGAAAATATGTCGTGGTTTATACGGTGAAATATGGGCATATGTTGTTTATGCAGAACCTATATCGAATCCTGACATAATCAGATTCATAAACGATATTTCAACACAAATTCGTAATGTTCACGCGACTTACCTTTTGAAAGGCAGTGCAATTGATGAACAAAACAGAATCGCAAAACGCCTCATAGAGCTATTGGAATTAAAACTTAAACGATATGAGCAAGGTCGCGCTTCTGGAATGTGGAATACTTTTACCATGTTTTTTACTGATAATGCTTTAACTTTAGGACGCACACAGGCGCTTTTATATAGTGCCTTTTCAGGCGATGATTCTTTACCGGTTCCTCTACGAGTTTGCCCTTGCCTCATTTCTACCTCCCAAAAAGCACGCATTGAGCCGCTCAATAGTAAAGAGATTTCAATTTTTACATGCCCCCCTCAAGAAGAGTACCCAGGATATGAGATTGTTGATTACACTAGGTTTGGTGTTGAACCCAGCAATTTTATTTTCAAAAGTTCTAAAACTATCAAGATAGGAAATATCATTGACCGAGGAGTAAATACAGGGAACGCATTTTCTATGCCTCTTCAAGAGGTAACCAAGCACGGTTTAATTGTGGGTGTAACCGGAAGTGGAAAAACAAACACTTGCTTTATCTTGCTGGATCAAATTTGGGATGGTGGAAAAGGAATCCCATTTCTGGTAATCGAGTCTGCCAAGTCTGAGTATCGAAGCTTATTAAAAAATCCCAGATTTAAGGGATTGAACATTTTTACTGTGGGGGATGAAACGGTATCCCCGCTTCGCTTAAATCCATTTGAAGTGCCCAAGGATATTTTGGTGCAAACGCATATTGATTATTTAAAATCCTTATTTTCAGCAGCGTTTGTGCTCTATCCGCCCATGCCTTATGTTCTGGAACAAAGTATTCAGGAGATTTACGAAGATCGCGGCTGGGATTTAGCCAGAAATGTCAACTGGCGCGGTAAAGATTCTAAAAGATTATTTCCTACCCTTACTGACCTTGCGGCAAAGATTGATGTAGTAGTAGAAAGAATGGGATACGATGAGCGAATCACCATGGATGTGAAAGCAGGACTTTTAGCCCGTATTAATCAACTCCGGTTAGGTGGTGGAAAGGGTTTAATGTTTAACACACGAAATTCTTTAAATTCATCGATACTTTTTAATACACCCTGTATACTGGAGCTTAAACAGATTGTCAGCGACGATGAAAAAGCCTTTATCATGGGGTTATTGCTGATTCGTTTGTACGAGCATTATGAAAGCGGTTCTCAAACCAAGAAAGACGGGCTTTGTCATGTTACGTTGATTGAGGAAGCGCATCGTCTCTTGCGAAATGTTTCTACAGATCAAAGTAGTGAAGTCACAGCTAATCCACAGGGTCGCGCAATTGAGGTTTTTGCGAATATTTTATCTGAGATCAGGGCTTATGGCGAGGGAATTTTGATGGCTGAGCAAATTCCTACCAAACTCACTCCGGATGCTGTCAAAAATACAAATCTAAAAATTGTTCATCGTCTTATCGCTGAGGATGACCGCAAAGTGGTCGGAAGTACCATGAATCTATCTGGGTCTCAAATACGTTACTTGACCACTTTGGAGGCAGGACAGGGCATTGCCTATACTGAGGGCATGAATAAACCTGTGCTTCTGACAATTCCCTTAACACCTATTAAAAGTTCTAATAAAGAAGTTTCAAATCAAGACCTTCAAAAATCAATGAGTTCTTTTTGGAATCAGGATCAAAATCTTTTACTTCCTTACTCTGGGTGTGCAAATTGTTGGACAGCTAATATGAATCGTAACTGCGGAGTCAGGGGAAATAAGGAAATCGACTCAAATTTGATGGAATCGTTTCTACAACTCTTTAACACTTTTAGATTGAACAAGGCATTGGTGTTTGATTCTTACTTGGAATTTGAACGTTTAAATCTTCAATCTCCTAATCGCGCCAATCAAGAAAACACAATCTATTGTTTGTTTGTGGAAATGATGGATTCGCATATTGAACGGCGTGGCGAATATTGGGGTTGGTTGTATGGAGATGTCCAGAAAGCCATAGACCTTTCCTGCAAAATTGGGTTCATTCTTACCCGAAATGTTAGAGAAACTGAAAGAAAGTTAATAGAGCAAGAATACTCAAAACCATTAACTGCACTCTCTAATCTATTCAAACAGCTTCATAAAATTGATCGTTTACCTTTTTCAGGCTGTCGTTATTGTAGTGATCCTTGCCATTACCGTTTTGATATGACATACTCAAAGAACGACGTTAATGTTAGTGATTTTCAGTCATCTTTTTTCAATACGAATGTCGAGATGAATGAGCTAGCTCGGATTTGTTGGAATGTTAGCAGTCTTTCGTTCCACTCGAAAGATGTTCGATCCAGAAAAGGAGCGGCTCTCTGTTTTGCTATTCAACAATTCAGTGAGATGGGTTTGTCAAGATTAAATCAGGAAGAGATGACTTCTCAAATTTCCGATTCCCTCAATCAAATTGATAGAGAAGTTTAAATTATTTGAGTTCCAGAATCTAACTTGAGTATAATCATGGAAAAGACAGAAGATAAGCATGAACAATTAGATCGTCAATTAGAACAACGCAAATTAGAAAATCAAAAGCAGTTTGAAGCTAATAAAATAGCAGAGTTGAGACGTTCAAAAACGCAAGAAGTATCAGAATCAGAAAAAAAAGCGTATGTAAAGCAACAGTTGGAAGGTGTTCGTCTTTCACCAAATGAAATCGCGGAAAAAAGAAGATTACGAACACAAGAAACGCCCGAAAATGCAAATACTGAAAAAGAGAGAAAGCATATCGAAAATTATCGCGAGTATAAGCATCTAACGGAATCGAACAAAATCGAATGGAATGCTCCGGTCCAACAAAATGTAAACGGACGTGATATTGTTTCTCCTGAGCTAACAGATCCAGAATGGAGTACAAAGAATGAAAAATTCTGGTCACATCATGGAAAAACGTTTGAAGAATATCGATCTTACGGCGAAAATTTCCCTAAAATTCAGGAACAACTAAGTCGAGGTAAAAAGATTGAAGAAATTAAATTAGACAAAGAATTAGGACCGGCAGCGAAATTTTGGTATAGTGACCAGCAGATAAAGCTCACTAGATATAAAGAAAGTCATATTACTGAATCCGGTTTTCATCGAGTCGCCCTGTCAAGAATGTTTGATTTGAATGATGTTCCCGCTGAGGTTAAGGAGGCACATATTAAAGGATAAATCAACTGGTTTTCGATTACAGGAGTTATCCTAACACTTTCGCAAAAGCTTACAAATGAAAGGATATTTGTAAGCCTTTGCTGGCTGACTTCAAAGGTTTGGTAAAAAAAGAAATAAGGTTTCGCGGTCGTGCTGAAAAGCGCACCACCGTGTTTTAATCGTATGGTGGTTCAATAAAAGCTGGCTTGTTTCTATAAAAGTTTAGCGGTAAATCCAACTCGGTTTTGGTTGGGTGCTATAAATAAACTATGTGCTGGCAGTGGCATATAACTTTTTGCTCAACCCGATCCAAATGCAGTTGGGACTTGTTTTTCAAGGCTTTTCATAAGTTCAACTCAATAGTTTTTTTGTAGTTTTGTAGTCGATGCATTTGGCCGGGTTAGCACCGCGTTATATGCATACAACAAATTAATCCCTCCTCTACTTATTATTTGCCCACCTTCAAAAATTCACTCTAATTTTGTTTTTAGTCTTGGAAAATGTTTTCTACATTGTCTTTGAAAAATAAAAAAGTGATCGTAATGATTTGCATAAACCACTATTTATCCCGAAGCATTTATATAATAGTTTTGTTGGCGGTGGTTAATCATCTCCACGCGCAAAATGTTAATTTGAGATTCACGCCCGAGAATATACCCGGCATACCCTCTGCCGGCAGTCGGCCTGAAGTCTTGATTTTGGGTGATCTTATCGAAGCTACAGAGGAGAGGAAAGGCGAGTAAGTTTGGCGTCGCACAGCAGGTTGTGGGACAATTAGAGTGGTTATTCGCATAGAAACGATTTTGTGTGCCTCCTATGGCACACAAAGTTGAGTCAGCGTATTCCATGAATGGCAGGGCAAAAATATGATCGGTAAAACCATTCTCCACTACAAAATCCTCGAAAAGCTCAGCGAGGTTTGACCAAAATTCGAATATGAAAAAAGCTTGTCCCATGCGCTTTCCAATCAATCTATTTCGCCGGCTTCTGGTTAAGCAGTGGCTCGGAATCGTCACACTGCTCGCGATGTTGCCGCACATGCCCGCGTTGCATGCCCAGCAGCAGCTTCCCCTGAAATTCGAGCGGTTCACATTGGAAGATGGCCTGCCAACTTCCCCAATCGCCGGCCCGCTGATCAAGGATGAACAAGGCATTATATGGTTTGGCACCTGGACTGGCTTCTACAGGTACGATGGATATACCTTTAATGGGTATTGGCATGATCCTGAAGATTCCCTTTCTATTTCAGACGATTGGGCGCAACCATTTATTGACCGTGCCGGGGTGTTTTGGGTCGGCACCGGAGCCGGTCTTGACCGCTTCGATCCGGATCGCGGCGCCTTCTCGCACTATCGCCATGATCCGGACGATCCAACCACAATCAGCAACGGCGCTGTTGTATGTATTTACGAAGACCGTCAGGGCCGCCTCTGGATCGGTACCAATGATGGGCTTAACATTTTTGACCGCCGGTCCGAACGCTTTACGCGTTATCAATACGATCCGGAAGATTCCACCAGCTTGTTTGGCAACCAGGTGCGCACGATTTATGAAGATGATCGAGGAACCATCTGGATCGGAACCGGAAATCCGTTTTCACGCAATGCGGCTGGCTGCCTGAATCGGTTCGATAACGAGACCCGCACCTTTCAACGCTACTTCGTTGAGCCGGCCAATAAATTCAGCCAATGGAACTACGTCCAGGCAATCTACCAGGAGCTTGGTGGTGACCTTTGGATTGCGGCATGGGAACGCGGCCTGTTTCAATTTAATCGCCAAACCGGCCGATTCACCCGCCTGCCATATCTTGATTATCCTACCGACAAAATCCGTTTGGAGGAGCGCGGCATCACCTGCATTGCCGAGCAGCCCGGCACGGACTTCCTGTGGATGGCGACCTTTGGTGGCGGCCTGCACCGCTATAATCGCAAGACCAAACAATCTTCATCCTACCTCTTTGACCCCGGCAATCCATTCTCTTTGCGTGACAACCGCGTCTGGAGCGTGAACGTTGATCCCGCCGGCATCCTCTGGGTCGGCACACATGGCGGTTTGAACAAGGCTGACCTGGCGGGCAAGTTTCCGCGTTATCGTCTCGATCTGCAACCGGAAGAGTGGGTGACTGATATTTATGAAGATGATCAGGGCATTGCCTGGCTGGCGACGACGGCAATGCGTCTGGTCAGGTGGGATCGTCAAATGGATAAAGTCACCTCATACAAACCGCCGCTGGCTCATTGCAAGTCATGGAATATCCCCGGCGCCGCGGTCACCGGATCCCGGAAAGGCGGTCTCTGGTTTGCCAATGACTGTGGACTGTTTGCATTCAATCCGGAATCCGGTACGTTCACCCGTTCACCCAACAAAGCGAACGATCTGGCAGACGTGACCTCAAATCAACGGCTCCGTATGATCGAAGACAGTCATGGCATGCTCTGGCTGGTGGCGCAACCATTGATTCAAGCGAACCTGGCTTCCGGAGAGGTCATACGTTACGTTCACGATCCCCGCGATTCGACCAGCATAAACAGCAATGATGTCGAGGCAATCTTTGAAGATCGGGAGGGGGTCATCTGGGTTGGCACGGCGGACGGTATCGGCCGATTTGAACGCAGCGCCGGAAAATTCTCACGAATGCTGGTGCTAAGAAGTGGGCGTGGGCAGAATGCCGCCATTGGCGAGATCAACCAGGACGATGAGGGCTGGCTGTGCCTGGCAACCGACACTTACGGGCTGATCCGGTTAAATCCGGCAACCGGTGACTATAAGAAGTACACCATCAAGGAGGGGCTGCACAGCAACACCATTTATAACATTGTCCGCGATCACGCCGGCGCGTTTTGGCTTTTCGCTCGCGCCGGTGCGACGAGATATGATCCACGATCCGGCGCCACGAAATTCTTTGATGAATCCGCTGGCCTGGCCGATATGCAGTTTCCACGACGGTCAGTTTATCCCTTGAGAAATGGCGAGATCATCCTCGGCGGCCGGGGCGCAGTGAATGTCTTCAACCCGGAGAACCATCGCGGCAACGTTTCTCCTCCTCCTGTGGTGCTGACCGGTTTGAGAATTTCGGGGGCATTGATGACACCCGGGGCGCAATTTCCTCTAAAAAAATCCCTGGCAAAAACCGGGGATATCTTCCTTGCTCACAATCAAAACGATCTGACTTTCGAATACGTGGCTCTCGACTATAAGAACGCCGCATTGAACCGGTATCAATACCGGTTGGAAAACTATGACCGGGATTGGATCGCGGCAGGAACACAGCGGAGCGTACGCTACACGAATTTGAATCCAGGCAGATACCGGTTCCGTGTCAAAGCGGCCAACAGCGACGGCGTTTGGAACGAGGAAGGCGTCTCGCTAAACTTGACGATTGCAAAGCCATGGTGGGGAACCTGGTGGGCCTACACTCTTTACGGGGTGATTTTTTTCGGTCTCCTTTATAGCCTGCGGCGTTATGAAATGAACCGCATCCTTTGGAAAAATCGCGTCAAGCTTGAGAACATTGAAAAGGATAAGCTGCGCGAATTGGACCAATTGAAATCGCGCTTCTTTGCCAATATCTCCCACGAATTCCGCACCCCGTTGGCCCTGATTCTCGCGCCCATCGAAAAAGCGCTCATGCGGGCCGGGGAGCGCTTATCGGTAAAAGATCTGCAATTAGTCCGCTACAACGCCAATTTCCTGCTGCGGCTGATCAACCAATTGCTGGATCTTGCCCGGCTGGAATCCGGCAAGCTGCAACTGCAAGCGCAGCAAGGCGACGTCGTGCGATTCTTGAAGGCGGTGACCATGGTTTTTGAGTCGCAAGCCGCTCGCAAGCAGATCAACCTGCGCTTTGCGTCTAAGCCGGAACAGATCACTGCCTGGTTCGACCGCCGAAAATTGGAAGATATCTTTTACAACCTGCTCTCCAATGCCATCAAGTTTACCCCGCAGGGAGGCTCTGTTATTGTGGATTGCGGATTGCGAATTGCGGATTCTGCGATTTCGGATTTGGGATTTCAGATTACGGATTTAAAAGATCAATCCCAAATCCGAAATCCGCAATCCGAAATGAGTGATTTTGTAAAAATCACGGTAAAAGATACCGGCATCGGCATACCGGCGGAGCATCTGTCCCGCATCTTCGATCGCTATTACCAGGTCGGCAGCTCCGATAAACACGAGAATGAAGGCGTTGGCATCGGCTTGATGCTGGTAAAGGAGTTGGTGGAGCTGCACCATGGCGCCATCAGCATCGCAAGCGCAGAGCCAACCGGCACGACGGTTACGGTTCGTTTGCCGCTGGGGAAAACCCACCTCAAACCGGAAGAGATGGTTGAATCGACCTTTCCCCAGGCGCTCGATACCCCGCAAAGCCTGGAAGAAATCAGCGATTTCGATTTCCGGAAAACAACGCCTGCGAAGCAGCACACCCGGAAAGATTCTGATGACGACACCATCGTTCTAATTATCGAAGACAATGCCGACCTGCGCGATTATATGCGAGAATACCTGCAATCCGAGTACCGGGTGCTGGAAGCCAAAGACGGCGAGGAGGGCATCGACAAAGCCCTGGAAACGATCCCCGACCTGGTGATCAGCGATGTGATGATGCCGGGGAAGGATGGCTACCAGGTTTGCGCCACGCTCAAGGCCGACGTCAAGACCAGCCACATCCCCATTATATTGCTGACTGCGAAAGCGGAAGCGGCGGAGAAAATTCAAGGTCTCGAAACCGGCGCGGATGCGTACATGACCAAGCCTTTCAGCTTCGAAGAGCTGGTGGTGCGCGCCAGGAACCTGATCGATTTGCGCCGCCAACTGCGCCAGCGTTTCAGCGGGACGGTAACCTTGAAGCCCAGCGAGATTGCCGTAAGCTCCATGGATGCGGCTTTTCTGGAACGGCTGCTGGCAATAGTAGAGAAACATCTCGCTGAGGAGAAATTCAATGTAGAGACCCTGGCCCGGGAGGCGGCGATGAGCCGTTCGCAAATCCATCGCAAATTGCGCGCCTTGACCAACCAGAGTTGCGAGCAATTTATTCTTTCCGTGCGCTTGCAGCGCGCCGCGGAACTGCTTCGACAGAAAGCCGCAACGGTCAGCGAGATTGCCTACCAAACCGGCTTCGGCAGCCCGAGTTACTTTGCCGCCTGTTTCAAAAAGCAGTTCGGCTGTTCGCCTTCTAAATGGTTAAATGGCTAAATGGTTACATTGTTAAGTTGCTTCATGGCTAAATTGCTAACCAACTCAACGATTCTCAGCCATATAACAATTTAATCATGCAGCAATTTAACAATGAAACAATAGAACAATAAAAACAATAGGTCAAATCATGGAACAGAAATACCTCACCCTCAACGACATCTCAGCCTACAAAATTGCATTTTACCTATCAAATTATGTCTGGGATATTGTGGTCAAGTGGGGTTATTTTGCAAAGACGACGGTCGGCACTCAGTTTGTTGAAGCTGTCGATTCGGTATCAGCAAATATTGCCGAGGGTTTCAGAAGGTATCATAAAAAGGATAAAATCAAGTTTTACCGGTACAGCTTCGGCTCTGTGAAAGAATCTTTCGATTGGAATGAAAAATCAAAAGTGCGCAACCTCTTAAAGCCCGATGAGTACAGCCACATCTACGAACAACTCTCCCTTCTTCCCAAAGAAATCAACTCCCTCATCAAGTACACCAATCAAAAACTCAGCGTTTGATGTTGCTAAATGGCTTCATTGTTGAATGGTTAAATGGTTGGGGGGAACTTAACAATTTAACCATGCAGCCATTTAGTCATGTAAGAATGCAACCACAGCGCAAGCCTTTGCAACCACAGTGATAGGCTCCCCCTGCCGTTTTTTCGTATTCTATCCACATGGAAAACATAACTTCGGAAGAAGAGCGCTTTTTGGCCCGTGCGTTGGCGGTGGTGGAAAAGCGCCTGCCGGACAACCGCTTCAACAACGAGACCCTGGCGCAGGAAGTGGGCATGAGCCGGGTGCAACTGAACGGCAAATTGCAGACCCTGCTCGGCCAGGATGGCAGCGAATTCATCATGGCGGCGCGCTTGCGGCGGGCGGCGGAGTTCTTGCGCGAAGAAGGCGCCACCGTCAGCGCAGTTGCTGCCCGCACCGGCTTTAAGAGCGCCGGTTCTTTTGCCAGATGTTTCAAGCAGCGCTACGGATGCCGGCCTGCTGATTATGGCACAACCGAAAGGAGGTAAATGGCGTGAAAAAACGACTGTAGAAGCGCAAAACGCGGGATAAAATCGGATGTTAGTTTCGGTAAAATTCACTGTATCAAACCACAAAACGCAAAGGAGAAAAACCATGCGAAGTCTTACGAAAACCATTATTTGCATAGCCATCACGCTGTTTGCCGTCGTTCCGGCGCAGGCGCAATTCCCCGAAATCCAAAAATTATTGGCCAACGATATTCAGGCCGACGACCAGTTCGGCGTTTCCATCTCGATCGACGGAAATCGCGCCATTATCGGGGCGGATCGGGAAGACACGGGCGGTTCCAACGCCGGGGCGGCCTACATTTTCGAGCGCAGCAGCGGGGTGTGGAGCGAAGTCGCCAAAATCCAGGCGAGCGATAAAGAAGCCGATGACTGGTTCGGCCAGTCGGTCGCGATCAGCGGCGACCGCGCCATTGTCGGGGCGTGGGGCGAAGACACGGGCGGTTCCAACGCCGGGGCGGCCTACATTTTCGAGCGCAGCAGCG
>CAZFVV010000075.1:0-4628 GCA_964522165.1 uncultured Calditrichaceae bacterium | reverse complement strand
TGACTGGTTCGGCCAGTCGGTCGCGATCAGCGGCGACCGCGCCATTGTCGGGGCGAGATTGGAAAGCACGGGCGGTTTCGGCGCCGGGGCGGCCTACATTTTCGAGCGCAGCAGCGAGGTGTGGAGCGAAGTGGCCAAGATTCAGGCGAGCGATAAAGAAGCGAGTGACCAGTTCGGCGGTTCAGTCTCGATCAGCGGCGACCGCGCCATTGTCGGGGCGCATCTGGAAGACACGGGCGGTTCCGACGCCGGGGCGGCCTACATTTTCGAGCGCAGCAGCGGGGTGTGGAGCGAAGCCGCCAAAATCCAGGCGAGCGATATAGAAGCCACTGACTTTTTCGGCCGGTCGGTCTCGATCAGCGGCGACCGCGCCACAGTCGGAGCGAGCAGTGAAGACACGGGTGGTTCAAATGCCGGCGCGGCCTATATTTTTGAGCGCAATACCAGCGGGGTATGGAGCGAAGTCACCAAAATTCAGGCCAGCGATAAACAAGCAGATGATAAATTCGGCGAATCAGTCTCGATCAGCGGCGAGCGTGTCATCGTCGGGGCGTTCCTGGAAGACGCCAGCGGTTTAAGCGCCGGGGCCGCCTATATATTTGAATACGTCCCGAACCAGGCGCCGACGGCAAACGCCGGAACGGATCAGAGCGTTTGCACCTCGACCGGTTCGGCGAACGTCATCCTCGACGGCTCCGCTTCCAGCGATCCTGACTCGAATCCTTTGACGTACACTTGGAAAGAAGGTGCAACAACCCTTGCGACCGGCGAAAATCCAACGGTTTCGCTCAACCTCGGAACGCATATGATCGATTTGACAGTGGACGACGGCAACGGCGGCACGGATACGGATCAAGTCGTCGTTGCTGTTCGCGCTGCGCCAGTCGTGACCGTATCCGACGCCTCGACCTGCGCAGGCGGCAGCGCTACGATTACGGCCAATGTCTCCAGTGGAACCGCGCCTTTTAGCTACGCCTGGACGGTTCCGGGTGGTGCGATCAATCCCGGCAATGTTGCCAGCTTTAGTGGGACTGTGGCTGGAAATTATGCCGTCGTCGTCACCGATGCCAATAGTTGCACCGGCTCCGACAACGGCGATTTAACCGTCAATCCCAACCCCACCGCTGACGCCGGTGCGGATGCGACCATCTTCACGGGCAGTTCTATAACAATCGGCGGTAGCCCAACCGGCTCCAACGGAACCGGCGCATTCACTATCGCATGGACGCCTACCGACGGCCTGAGCGACGCCTCTTCCGCCAATCCGACCGCGGGACCGGCGGTAACCACAACCTATACCGTCACGGTCACCAATGAAAATGGCTGCGAAGCGACCGATGACGTTACTGTCGCCGTACAGTCGCCGGAAGAAGCAACAGAAGAAATAATAGGACTGGTTGATGATCTGGGGCTTCCCCAGGGCATGACAAATTCACTGACTGCCAAGCTGGATAGTGTCATTGTCAGCCTTCAAAATGGCAATACCGCGGCTGCTTTAAACCAACTCAATGCCTTTATCAACCAGTGCAATGCCCAGCGCGGCAAAAAGCTCACTGAGGCGCAGGCAGATTTGCTGATTGCCGAAGCCCAGCGCATCATCAATGCGATCAATGCCGGTTCATTGCCGAAGTTATCTTCAGAGACAACACCAACCAGCGTTCCGGCTGCGTACCAATTGGAGCAGAACTATCCCAACCCCTTCAACCCGAGCACTGCCATCCGTTTTTCCCTTCCGGAAGCCGCGCAAGTAAAACTGACGGTGTACGACATTAACGGCCGGGAAGTGCGCAGCCTGGTCTCCGGCAGCCTGACCGCCGGGGAACATAATATTCAGTGGGATGCCGTCAATAATAACGGGGCAAAGGTGGCCAGCGGGATTTATATTTATCGGCTACAGGCGGGGTCCTTTACTCAAACGCGGAAAATGACATTGTTGAGATAATTCCTATATGCTTTCCGGCACTTCGCAAAAGCTTGCAAATGAAAAATATATTTGCAAGCCTTTGCTCTCTCCCCCAATGTTCCGCAGGAAAAAACAAGGAACTCCGGTCGCTGCAAAAAACGCAGCCACCGGAGTTTTAATTATATGGTGGTTCAATAAAACCCGGCTTGTTTCTATAGAAATTTAGCGGTAATTTTGAATTGGTTTTGGTTGGGTGCTATAAATAACATCTGTGCCGGCAGGGGCATATAACTTTTTGCTCAACCCGATCCAAATGCATTATGGGCTTGCTTTTCAAGGCTTTTCGTAGGATCAAACCCACAGTGTTTTTGTAGTTTTGTGGCCGGTGCATTTGGCCGGGTTAGCACCGTGTTATGTGGCTAATAAATAAACATTGCCTTCCGAACAGAAAAATTCTATTATCAATTTATTCTTTGACATAGACTTTTGTTAACAAAACCGCAGGAGTTGGAAGATGCAGATCAGACATCTCTCCGTAAGTAATTTTCGTGGCGTTCAGAAACTAGACTGGAATGTGTCAAATCCTATTGTTTGTTTTATCGGACCCGGAGATTCCACAAAAACAACTATTTTGGATGCCATTGAATATACATTAAGCCCCCGGTGGTCGTTACCTTTTGATGATGGAGATTTCTATCAAGGTAATATAGAAAACACTATCGAAATTGTTGTAACGATTAGTGAGTTTCCAGAAGAACTTTTAAGTGAAGATAAGTTTGGTCTTTATAGTCGCGGTTGGAATGTGCAAACTGGAATTCATGATGAGCCCGAAGACGGCGATGAACAAGTTTTATCAATTCGGTTAAGAGTTGATGATTCCCTCGAGCCAGAATGGACAGTGATAAACGACCGTGATAATGATGGCCGTAAAATTTCTTCAAAAGACCGAGCGAGACTCGGTGTATCCCGTCTTGGAGAAAGTGTAGATAAACATCTCGCTTGGGGGCGTGGTTCGATACTATCTCAGCTAACAGATGATGAAGGTGATGCATATTCTATTATCACTAAGGCAAATCGGCAAGCACGTATTGTTGCAAAATTTGATGAAATTGATGAATTCAACGAAATAGCCAGACAAACTAAGGAAGCTGCTGCCTTATTTGGTGTAAAACCAAAATATGATTTCACTCCTGCACTGGATCCAAAAGCAATGTTTGCAGGGATGGGAGCTGTTTCAATCCATGATGGCAGATTCCCCTTTAGACTTAGTGGGTTGGGTAGTCGTCGATTAACAATCTTAGGGTTACAAATTTCGTGTTTAAAGGAAGGGGCTATTCTACTCATTGATGAAGTAGAACATGGATTAGAACCTCACAGAATACGCCATCTATTAAGAATGCTGAAAAATACTGTATCTGAAGAAAATATTTCTGCAGGACAAGTCTTTATGACAACTCATTCAGATACTGTAGCCGTTGAATTACCTGCTGCACATTTATTTATTGTTCGTTCTCATGCAGGTAATACTTCAATTAATCAAGTTAGCAATGAACTACAATCTACTATTAGGAAAACACCGGAGGCTATGCTAGCAAGAAAAATACTCGTATGCGAAGGAAAGACCGAATATGGATTCTGTAGAACTCTTGAAGGATATTGGAAAGAGAACGGTGCAATGCCATTTGCATATATTGGAGCCGTTCCTATTTTTGGGGGAGGTGATGAAGCACCTAAACAAGCTCAAAATTTAGCAAGTCTTGGATTCAACACCTGTTTATTTATTGATTCTGATAAACTTGGTGAGATAAGACCAGATGTAGATACATTGAAAAAATCAGGAGTCAAACTGATCCATTGGGATGGGAAGGTTTCGATTGAGCAACGACTTTCATTAGATATTACATGGAATTGTTTAAAAACTCTGGTTTTACTTGCAATTGAAATAAAAACAGAAAGAATAAAAGATGACGATGCTTCGTTGTCTGATGAAGAATGTGAAAGAAGATCGACAGAATCCATCTTTGATACAATTTGTAATAAATTAGAAACAAATAGAACTCAGATCGGAATAGATTTAGACATCTGGGAAAAAGAAGGTTTTTCTGAAGATCAGATACGGAACGCAATTGGTCTAGCTGCAAAACAAGCTTGTTGGTTCAAACGGATTGATTATGGTGAAAGATTGGGGGCAATAGTAATCAAAGACCTTGGAAATGTTCCGCATACAAATTTGGCTCAAAAAATTAATGAATTAGAGCAATGGATTTATGAGTGATAATTTACATGAAGTTTTTGCCACGAAAGAGCGTGCTCTTATAGTTTCCCCTGCGGGCTGTGGAAAGACAGAACTGATTGCAAAGTCAGTTTCCACTTTTCGAGAAGGGCGTCAATTAATACTTACACATACTCATGCTGGTGTAAAATCTCTTAAGGACAGATTTAAAAAGCTAAATGTTCCAAGCCATCTCTATCGGATTGACACTATAGCTGGCTTCGCTCTTAAATATGCTGTTGCATTCCCAAAATCATCCGGTGTACAAAACCAGAAGCCTGCCGATCAACAAGATTGGCGTAATGTATATGAAGCGGCTTCAAGAATTTTATCTAAATCATTCGTTAGGCAAATTGTATGTACATCATACGCAGGGCTTTTTGTTGATGAATATCAGGACGGCATTGTTGCATAAATCCGTTAAATAGTGGATATTCTAGCCGCCCTAATCGT
>CAZFVV010000074.1:0-24338 GCA_964522165.1 uncultured Calditrichaceae bacterium | reverse complement strand
GATAATCCAGGATATGACGTCACTGCAGATAGGATAGAAATGGCTAAACGTTTAACTAAAGACGAAACCCCTGGAAAGACCAATTCGGTGAAAACAGAGAAACCCCTGAACCCCACCTACCCCGATTCTTCTTTGTCGCCGGAGAAGGTAGAGCTTATCATACAGCGGATTAAGGAAATGTTTTATGATAAGGACGAAGTCCTGGAAGAAATTGCCGAACGGATGCTGGAGAGCAACGAATGGCGTGATTTCTTGAAAAAAGTCCGTTCCAGGAAAAATTGATCGGCGGTATTTTCCGCTTCTCCTTGCATCTGTTCACCTCACCCGCTTCTGTTCCCAAACCCTCTCGCCAGCCAGTTTTCCTTTTTACAACCCGCCCAAAATGGCTTCAAATCGTGCTTAATTCAATAATTTCTCTTGACATTATTGTTTATATTTAAGATATTCATGCGCCTGCTAAATTCAAATAGGTATAACACTAACAGGAGGTTTTAAAATGAATCGTAAGGAACTGATCGACGCGCTTGCGCAGAAAACCGGGTTGACTAAAAAAGATGTGGAAAGTTTCTTGACCGGCTTTGTTGAAGCGGTTACCAAGGAACTGAAGAAAGGCGGTTCGGTAAACCTGGTCGGGTTTGGCAGCTTTAAGGTAACCAAACGCGCTGCCAGGGAAGCGCGCAATCCCAGAACCGGCGCCAAGCTGAAAATTCCTGCCCGCAAGGTGCCCTCTTTTAAACCCGGCAAAGATCTTAAAACGTCGGTAAAGTAGTTGTTTTTGGATACACTGTAGATATGCTGGCCTCGCGCAGGCCAGCATATCTCAAAGCGGTGATGGATTTATGCACTGCCGCAAAGGTTGTTTCCCCCTTTTTTCAATTATTCTCACTTCCTTAATTTCCCCAGTCGCCACTATCATTTCATTGCCAGCTAAAAATTAGTTGCTTTATTTAAACGGAATGATTATTGTTATCAGGAGTTTTCTAAACTAAAAGAAAGGGTGCGATGATGAAGAAATCTCTGTATATATGGGTTCCGGTGATTGCCGGGGTAGTGCTGCTCTCCGGGGTGGTTCTTAGCGGTTCCAATATGTGGTGCAGCGGCGAAGAAAATGCTGCGGTTGCCAAAACCGTTAATAATCCGTGCGCCGCCTCCTGCGATGAAAGCACTGTAACCGTTGCCGCCAGCCAGGCATCCGAAAAAGATTGTCCCTACATCGGCGGCTGCTGCGGTGAGTCGAAAACCGTGCAAGCCCCGGCCCGCAGCGCTTCCTGCCCCTCCAAATCTTCCAAATCCGCTACCGCGACCATGGCCGGCAGCGAGCAAACCCCCAAAGATGCCTCGCCCGCGCTGACCAGTGCGGAGTAGCTGTTCCGGAAATTCTCTTTAAAATCGAATTGAAATAGAAAGCGGCGCCGCCTGCGCCGCTTTTTTATTTTTAAGGGTGGGAACTATCGCGAAAAAAATCCTTTTATTCGCTGCCAGGCCGATGCGAACCCTTGCCTTTGCTTGCGCCGGATGGTCTTGCGGATCTCCGGGATGGCCAGGGCGGCGGCCCGGTAACCTTCCTCATAAAAAACCGCCGGCCTGGTGGGTTCTAACAGGGAGATTTCGCTCGGCCGGGGTGTGATTACCACGTCGGCTTCTTCGATATTCAGAAGCGTGTTGGCGTCGATGGCGATGTCGAAAGCATTCAGAATAATGTTGATCATCCCGCTGGGTTCGCGGTACTCCTTCAACCTGGCCAGGTTTACTCCCACCAGTACCGCAGCGCCCATGCTCCGTAACGGCGAAAGGGGCAGGTTCTCTACCAGAAATCCGTCCACCAACAATTTGTCATTAATTTTGACCGGGACGAAAATCCCCGGGACGGAAGTGCTGGCGCGCACCGCCCGGGCGACATTCCCGCTGCGCAATATTTCTTTCTTGCCGGTAGTGATGTCGGTAGTGACGATGGCCAACGGGAGGGTCGCGTCTTCGATGTTCGCGCTCCCGATAAATCCTTCTACCAACTCGCCGATTTCCTGGTTGGATAGGAGGCCGCTGCGGGAAATTTTCAAGCTGGAGATGCTGCTCCAACTCAGTTCCTCCGCTTTCCGGCGGATGTCTTCCAGGGATATGCCAAACGCATAAAGCGCCGCTACCAGGGCCCCGATGCTGGTTCCGCTCAGGAAGCCGATTTCAATATGGTTTTCCTGCAGCGCTTTCAACACCCCGATGTGCGCCATTCCCCGGGCGGCCCCGCCGCTGAGCGCCAGCCCGATGCCGCTCCCCACATCCCCGGGGGGAAAGGGCAGCTGCCGTTTTTTTCCGAACCACCTCACCGCCGGTTATACTCTTAATTTGATACTGATGGAAAGCCCGTCCCGTATGGGAATGATGGAACTCCAGAGGTCTTTTTGCTGCATCAACGCCTCGGTATATTGCTGAATCGCCCCGGTGGAAACATCCTGAGCTTCCCGGGTTACTTTTCCCTTCCACAGCACGTTGTCGGTAATCAGCATCCCCCCGGTGCGCAAACGGGGCAGCAGCAGGGGCAGGAGAGGGGGATATTGCTCCTTGTCCACGTCATTCAGAATCAGATCGTAGGTCTGCGAGAGGGTGGGAACGATCTCCAGGGCGTTTCCTTGCAGAAAAGTGATTTTGTGGGACAGCCCGGCCTTTTTGAAAAAATTTTTCGCCAGATCGATGTTGGCGGGGTCATATTCGATGCAGGTAATATTGGCGTTCTCCGAAAGCGCCGTGGCCATCCACAGGGCGGAATAGCCGAATCCGCTGCCGCATTCCAACACCGTATGCACGTGCCCGAACTGGATGAGCGAAACCAGGAATCGCCCCACCAGCGGCCCGATGATGGGAAAATTCCGCTCCGCCGCCAGGCGCTGCATTTCCTCCAGAACCGGGTGAGCAACCGGGGATAGTTTTTCTAAATAGTTTTCGATATCGGGATGAACGATCATCTTCTGCTCCAAAGATTGGGTGGCGTAAAGTTCAGGTTTGCGGTTGAGACAGATTTAGATAGAGATTCTCTTCTTCGATCACCAGGGAATAGGCGCGCAACCGCGCATTTGGCCGGGTCAAACACTGCCGGGTTCTCAGGTCAAAGCGCCAGCCATGCCAGATGCACATGAGCACGTCATGGTCAAGAAACCCGCCGGAAAGCGTTCCCCCGGCATGAGGGCAGCGGTTCTCCACGGCATAGAATCTGGAACCGCTATGGAATACCGCCACGCAAGCGCCGTCCGGCAGCAAAAACTCCCGCGAGCGGCCGGCCGGAATCTCCCCGGTATTGCACAAAAAAATCTTGTCCATACAGTTGATAAAGCCTTGCCAGGTTTCGTACTGGTACGTGAACTTTTTGCGCGGCCGCGGCCCCCCCCTCGAAAAAAAGAATATTGAAACGTGAAGCGAGATGCGTAAAATAAAGTCACGTTTCACGCATCACGCTTCACTTCGGCGGCCTCTCTCGCTGTCTGCGCCCCTGCTAACCGGGTGCAAAAGGCTGAGAATCTTAATATGATTGCATAATATCCGGGAACCGGTTGGTAATTTCGTGGAAAAATGAACCGGCGAAAACGACCAGGATCAGCACAAATGCCAAAACCACAATAATGAGTACCGCATTGATGACGAAATAGGTTTTCAATTTATCCATCATCTGCGCCAGGTAGCTAAAATCTTCCGAGCGCTGGACGTTAGCAGCCCGCTCCCCGGCCTGGAACAAAAGCACTCCCATCCAGATCGGGAGCCAGGCGATCAACAACCCGACGATAGAAATAGCGGTAATGGCCCCGCTGACAATATTGACAATGCCCAAAAACTTCAACCAGGCGCTCATATTTTGCGCGGTTTGCTTCAGTTGCGCCAGCGCAAACCCGCCCGGGGAAGAGGGGGTTGTAAAAGGCGTCGCTGTTCCTTCCATAGTGCCTCCTTCGGTTAGGGAGTTGGGATTTTCGATTGGTGGCTTTCGTTTGACGATTTTGGCGTTGTGATTCCTTCCGTGCTGCGATTCCCGTTCAGACTACTGATGAATGCCGAGTTGAAAATAGACAACCGGGAGAAATAAAGCAAACAAAAATAGTGCAATGAAATCGGCAGAACCGGGGTTAAATTTGGTATTTGGGAGTGAGTGGTGAGTGAGAAGTTGCAGGTGAGAAGTGAGAGAGGGTGGTGAAGGATTACTTCTCACTTGCAACTTGCAACTTGCAACTTCTCACCTCTTACTTATTACTTTTGAAAGGAGCGATGATGAACATATTAGCCATATTTGCCCACCCGGATGATGAAGCCTACGGGCCGGGCGCTACCCTGGCGCGTTACGCGCTCACCGGCCACCGGGTCTCCCTGGTAACCCTCACCCGCGGGGAAGCCGGTTCCTTAGGAATCTGCAAAGAGCTTCCCGCGGCAGAGGTAGCGGAGATGCGCAGCCGGGAATTGCACTGTTCGGCGAAAGCGTTGCATCTGCATTCGCTGAAAATTTATGATTTACCGGATAAAGGTTTGCAAAATTACCCGGAAGAGAAGGGTATGGAGATCGTGGGCGGGGAAATCGCAGCGAACCAACCGGATATTCTCATCACGTTTCATCCCGGGGGTATTTCCGGCCATTCGGATCACATCGCGGTGACGCGCTGGTGCGAGAAAACGGTTTTTTCCCTGGACGCCCCGCCGCGCCTGTTTTATTACGGGGTGTCGGCGGAAGTAGCGGAGCGCATCAAACCCTACCGGAAAATCATTCCCTTTGATAACGGTGAGATTACCCATGTAATCGACGCGCGGGAATATTTTCCCTACAAGCTGGCGGCGATCCAATGCCACGTCTCTCAACTGGAGTTTTGGGAGACCTTCCAAAAGAACGGGGCCGGGGAACACTTTTTTGGCGGGGAGGAGTGTTTTTTCCGGGCGCTGCCCCGGCTGCATACCAACGGGGTGTTTAATGACCTGGCGCTGTAAACTCTCCCAAAGACCTCAAAGGTTTCAAAAACCTTTGAGGTCTTTCCGTGGAGAAAATATCCCGTTTGGGGTTGCGGGGAAATTTTTGTACATTGAGCGCCTTCGATACGGGCGGTTTGTAGCGCCGGAGAGTAAATGAGAAATTCGGAAGACGTGATACGTGATGAGTGAAACGTGATACGTATTTCGAATTGCGTATTCCGTTTTCTTACGCAATACGCATCACGCTTCTCAGGAAAAACAACCATGGTCGAAATAAAATATATTCAACCGAACAGCATTGCCGAAGAACTGGGCCTCGTAGTGGGCGACCGGGTGGTTTCCGTCAACGGGAAAGCGATCGGCGACGCCCTCGATTACCGCTTCTATATCACTCACGAGGAAATCGAGCTGGTAGTGCAGCAGGCGCAGGGGCAGGTGGTGTTCGAGATCGAAAAAGATTACGACGAGGACCTCGGCCTCCAATTGGAAGACCTGGAAATGCGCTCCTGCGGCAACGCCTGCATTTTCTGTTTCGTGTTCCAGAATCCCAAGGGGCTGCGCAAAGGGCTTTATTTCAAAGATGAGGATTACCGCTTTTCCTTCCTCTACGGGCACTACACCACCCTCACCAACGCCACCCGGGAAGATTTGGAGCGCATTGTGGAGCAGCGCCTCTCGCCGCTCTATATTTCCGTGCACGTCACCGACCCGGAGCTGCGCAAGCTGATGTTAGGCATCAAATTCGACGATCATTTGTTCGAGAAGATCGATTACCTGACCGCAAACGGCATCGAGTTAAACTGCCAGATCGTGCTCTGCCCGGAGTTGAACGACGGCGCGGCGCTGGATAAAACCATCGCCGACTTGAAGGCATACTACCCGATGATCCGCTCCCTGGCCATCGTGCCGGTGGGATTGACCCGCCACCGCAAAAATTTATTTCCCATCAAGCCGATCACCCACGAATACAGCCTGCAAACCATCGCAGAAACCGACCGGCGGCGGGAAGCGCTGCGCGAGGAGTTGGGCAGCTCCTTCGTGTATCTCTCCGATGAATTCTACATCCGCACCGATTCCCCCATCCCCGGCAACGATTACTACGAAGGATTTTACCAACTGGAAAACGGGGTGGGCTTAACCCGTGATTTTATGAACCGCTTCGAAGAGGAATTCCCCCGCTTAGAAAATCCTTCCGAACGCCCGCTGAGCCTCAGCCTGGCCGCCGGAACCTTAGGCGCGGAGGCGCTGAAGAAGTATTTCATGCGCCGGTTGAACCGGATTCCGGGGATGTTTTTCAAGCTCCACCCGGTGATCAATAGATTTTACGGCCCCGCCATTACCGTCTCCGGGCTGTTAGTGGGGGAGGATATTTACGATACCCTCAAAAACGAGCGCACCGGGGATTACATCGTTCTTCCTCCCCGCTGCCTCAACCATGACGGTGTTTTTTTAGATGATTGGAGCGTCCCGGAATTAGAAGAAAAACTGGATAAGAAAGTGATCGTTTTCCCGGGGAGCTTTACGGAACTGTTCGAGATGATCGGGGAGTATGAAGTGGCGTTAAATTGTTAAAAGCGTAGGCAATATGAGCACAACTTTCGGGAACATCGTGGAGGAGATTAAAAGATTGTCAAGCGAGGAAAAGGAAGAACTGAAGCTCCTGATTGAAAAATTTCTGGCGAAAAGTGGAAATTTTCATCCTTGATCCTTTTGACAGGCAATTGCGAACTCACAAGCTATCCGGAAAATTGAAAGATCTGTGGAGTTTCAGTAATGAAACAACCTCTCGTCGCCATCGTCGGGCGGCCTAACGTCGGTAAATCTACCCTGTTCAACCGCATTCTCAAGAAGCGGGAAGCGATTGTGCACGATCAACCGGGCGTCACCCGCGACCGCCATTACGCCGCTTCGGACTGGGCCGGGAAATCCTTTATGCTCATCGACACCGGCGGATACCTGCCCCAATCCCGCGACCTCATCGACCAGGCGGTGCGCGAGCAGGTGGACATCGCCATCGAAGAAGCGGATATCATCCTCTTCATGGTCGATCAAACCACCGGCATCACCGACATCGACCAGCAGCTTGCCGAAAAACTCCAGCGCACCGAAAAGCCGGTTCTGCTCATCGTCAACAAAGTGGACGACCAGAAGCACGAAACCGAGGGATACCAGTTCTATAACCTGGGCTTAGGCGATCCCCTCTTCGTCTCCGCCGCCCTGGGGCGCGGGTCTGGGGACATGCTCGACCGCCTCGTGGCGCTGATAGACAGCGCCGCGCCGGGGGAAGCCGACGATAGCGCCATCAAGTTAGCGGTGGTGGGCAAGGAAAACGTGGGGAAATCCTCTTTTGTGAATACCTTAGTGGGCCGGGAGCGGGTCATCGTTACCCCCATCCCCGGCACCACCCGGGACCCCATCGACACCCCCCTGAAATACCAGAAGCGCAGCTATCTGCTCATCGACACCGCGGGGTTGAAGCGCCGCGCGAAGGTGCAGGAAAACGTTCTGTTCTACACCCAGCTGCGTACCATGCGCAGCATCCAGCGCGCCGACGTGGTGCTCTACTTCATGGACGCGGTGGAGGGAATGACCCGGCAGGATATGCGGGTAATTACCGAGGCGGTGCAGGCGCGCAAGGGAGTGGTAGCAGTGATGAATAAATGGGATTTGATCGAAAAAGACCACACCACCCTGCCGGCATTGGAGAAAGAACTGGGGGAAAAATTGGGAACTTACCGCTTTATCCCGCTGGTTTTTACCTCCGTGCTGGAAAAAATACGGCTCTACAAATTGTTGGACGTGGCAACGCAGGTGTACGACGAATATCATAAAATGATCCGCACCAGCGAGTTGAACAAAGTGCTGCTGCCGATTATCCAGGAGAACAGCCCCCCGGCGGTGCGGGGGAAGGAGATCAAGATCAATTACGTTACCCAATTGAAAACCGCCGCCCCGGCCTTCGGCTTCTTCGGCAATCACCCGGAACTGATCCCGGTGAACTATCGCCGCTTCCTGGAGCGGCAAATCCGCCAGCACTGGGGATTCGAAGGAGTGCCGATTGCGCTGGTGTTCAAATCCAAGCACGGGTAGGGGGCTTGGTGCGTAATGCGTAAAACGTAATTCGTATTGCGTATTTCGTATTCCGTTTTTCTTACGCATTACGCAATACGAAAGAGGAAAATGCAATGAACAAATTATTTGCGCTGAAAATGCGCGTTTACTTGCGGGTGTTCGTGTTTACACTCGCGCTTCCGGGGTTGGCCCAGGACGATTTGGCCGAAAAATTGAAATTCGCGCCGGGCGGCGCCGGAACCCCCGACAAGTGCGGGTTCCCGGTGGTGTTGGAAGCTGCGGCTTCCGGCGATGTTTCCGTTCAGGCGCTTCTAAAGCAGCGGCGCTCGCAGCACCTCCAGCAAAATTACCAGACCTACCTGAGTCCCCTGGGGCGTTTCCGCATCCATTACCTCACCACCGGCTTCGACGCCATTCCTACTTATGACCGCAACCAGAACGGCGTTTCCGATTACCTGGAATTCGTCGCCAAATCCTTCGACCGCGCCTGGGAAGTGGAAATCGACAGCCTCGGCTTCAACGCTCCCCCGGACAGCACCGGCGCGCCGCATACCATCTACCCGGTATATTGCAAACGGATCAATGCCTATGGGATCACCTGGTTCAGCGATCCCCTTCCCGCTCCCCCGGGGGTGCTGCGTTATGACAGTTACATCGAGATCAATACCGATTTTTCCTTCGTGACTTACCCGGATATCACCAACGACCCCATCGTGCGCGACAGCCTGGCCATTGCCGTAACCGCGGCGCACGAGTTCAACCACGCCCTGCAGTTGGGCTACCGGCTCTGGATCAGCGGCAGCAATTTTGTTGACCTCTGGTTCATCGAAAGCTCCGCCACCTACATGGAAGAGGTGGTGGCCGGCCAGGTGAACGATTACTACTATTACCTGCCCTGCATGTACTCCTCCACGGATTTGAATTTGACCCAAAACAACCCCTGCAACCGGATTTACGGCGAAGTGGCGCTGCCCATCATGTTAGGGGAAATGTATGGCAAAACCATTACCCGGGAAACCTGGGAGGCCATCCTCAACCAGCCGGCGCTGGGGTCTCTATCCCCGGTTTTGCAGCAAAAAGGCAGCTCGTTGAACGCGGAAATGCGCCGCTGGGCCACCTGGATGTTCTTCTCCGGGCAGAATGCCGTTGCGGGGCAGTTTTACCCGGAAGCGGCGAAATACCCGAACCCGGAGGTGATATCCGCGAACCCGGTTTCCCTCAGCCAGAACCCTAACCAGGTGGCTTACGTTGGGGCATTGCCGCCGCTGGCGTTTCAATTTTTGAAAATCCCCGTCACTGCCACCGCCGGGGTTTTGGGGTTGCTGGCTCCCGAGCAAAACCCGGCCTCCTGGGAAGCAAGCCAGCTCTATTTCAGCGAGCCATATTCTAAAACCATCGCAGCCGGCATCCCGGCGGAAGTTGTTTTTACGCCCCCGGCAGAGGATTTATATCTGGCAGTTATCAGCGGGAGCTGGAACGGTGGGAATAACGCCCCCGCGGATAATTATCAAATCGCGTTACAGGGAACCGGTGAGGTGAGCGGCAGCGAGGTGCTGGTGGGCCCCAACCCGGTTCGAACCAGCGGGGAGAATGCCCGGGTTCTCTTCCTGAATCTGCCCCGGGAAACGCGCGTCGAAATCTTCAATGCCAACGGGGTGCGGGTAAAGAGTATTCTCCCGGAGAGTTCCGGGCAAATTGCTTACTGGGATTTGCGCTCCTCCCAAAACCACCTCGTCGGCAGCGGGGTGTATATTTACCGCATCGTTTCCCCGGAGAAATCCCAATCCGGGAAAATCATGGTCATTCGCTAAAGTGAAATAAAAACCTCAAAGGTTTTCAAAACCTTTGAGGTTTGTAGCGCTTTATATCCGAAATGTCGAATCTACTCTTATCATTGCTCATCGGTTTTTTGGGGCTGGATACCACCATCGCCTTCCAGGTGCTCATTTCCCAGCCGATTTTTGCCTGCCCCATCCTCGGCTGGCTGTTAGGCAATCCCGCCCTGGGCATGGAGATCGGTATTATGATGCAATTGATCTGGTTGAACGTGCTGCCGGTGGGAGCGGCGGTATTCCTGGAGGGGAACATCGCCTCCATGGTAACTTGCGCCATCGCCATCCAGTTCGAAGAGTTGAACCTGCCCAACCTGGTATTTACCGCCGCGTTTGCCATCGGCATGGCGGTGAGCTACCTGGGCGCCCGGCTGACCGTGCTGGACCGGAAATTAAACGGCCTGATCTTAAAATTGACCCTGGAAGCGGCGCAAAAGGCCAGTTTAAAGCAAATTGCCTTACTGGATTTCGCCAGCGTGCTGATCTATTTTCTAATGATGAGCGGGCTGGCATACGCCGCCCTCTGGGGCGCGGGGCAGGTTATTCCGTTTTTGACAGAAAATCTGCCTTCCCCGGCAGAGCAAAAACTGGAATTTGTAAAACCGGCGGTATGGGGACTGGGCATTTCCCTCACCCTGCCGATGGTTTACCGGGTTCTCCGCCAAAAAAGTTAAATGCGGGAATCAACAAGAGCCAAAAACCGGGGGAAAGTTCGCCATCCGGCTTGCGGTTCCTAAACCGACGCCATAGAGAAAACGATGATGAAAAACGCTTCAACGGCCATAAGCAGCAAACGCATTCGCAAATGGGATATTTTCCGGGTTTTTATGCGCAGCTTCTTTATGCAATCGGTCTGGAATTATCGCAGCCTGATTTCCGTGGGCTTTGGGGTTTGCCTCATTCCTATCGTCAAGCGGCTGTATTCCGACGAACAGTCGCGGAAAGAATTCCTGGGCCGGCATTTGAAATTTTTCAATTCCCACCCCTACATGGCCTCCTATGCCCTGGGGGTATCCATTCGTTTAGAAGAGGCCTTTGCCGCCGGCGAAACGGACGCCTGCGAAAAATTGGAGCGCCTCAAAAACCTGCTGATCAGCATCCTGGGGGCGGTAGGAGACCGGTTATTCTGGTTCACTATCAAACCCTTCTCATTGCTGGTCGGGGTATTTGCCCTGTTCCTGTTGTCCGGTAGCGGGTTCGGCGCGTTGGCTTTAGCCGGCGTCTTCCTTCTTTACAACATCCCCCATTTTTACCTGCGCTATAACGGCATTTTGGAAGGATACGAATATGGAGCGGATATTTATAAGTGTTTTAGTAACCAGCGATTTAGAATCCTGCGCCTGGCATATATCTGGACGGGCGCAATAGCGTTTGTATTGTTTTTTGGTTTTTTAATTGTTAAACTTGGGTCAGAAAATATCCTTTTCCTGGGCGCTATGACCGGAGCTGCGGTGTTGTCCGGCGTCTGTTACCACGTCACGCGGAAATTTTATTTTACCGTTGCTCTCACGTTAATTCTATTTATTATAGCAGGGATTATCGTAGCTTAATCGCATAACACCCGATAGGCGGCATGATCAAAAAAATATTGAAAATTCAAAATAAATACGGGCTCCACGCCAGGCCTGCGGCGCTTTTAGTAAAAACTACCGGGAAATTTCATGCCCATATCAATATTGCCAAATACGGGGTGATCGCCAACGGGAAGAGCATCATGGGCTTGATGACCCTGGTCGCGGAATCCGGCAGCGAGATCGAAGTGATCGTGGACGGGGAAGATGAAGAAGAAGCCATGCAAGCAATCCAGCGATTGATCGAGAGCAGGTTCAATGAAGAGTAACGCCGGAAACGGGTCTGCCGCTTTGGTGACATTCGCTGCTGAATAATTGATCTTCGATGATAAATTTAAAACTACCCGGCATCCTAACAAATAGGCAAGTGTAACGAATTAACCTGTAACCTCTATGAAAAAACCAGCGGGGGATTTGCCCAACAAAGAGGAGATTATCATCCAGGGGACCCCGGCTTCTCCGGGCATCGTCATCGGCCCCGGGTTTGTCTATCTGGAACCGTCCTGGGAGCCGGAACCCGTGGTCATTCCCCGCAATAAAATTGCCGGGCAGGTTAAACGTTTTCGGCAGTCGGTCAAAAATGTTCACATCAGCCTTACCGAAACCTACCAGAAAACCCGCCAGCAATTAGGCGAAGAGTTAGCCGAGATTCTGGAAATGCAAATCGCCTTTCTTGAAGACCAGATTTTCCTCAAAGAAGTAGAAGATTTGATCGAAAAGAAACGCTATGAGGCCGCTTACGCCACCTTTACGGTTTTCCGGAAAAAGAAAGAGTATTTCCTGAAGCTCTCCAACGAATACTTCCGCGATCGCGCTTTCGATATCCAGAACCTGAAGGAGATGATCGTCAAAAACCTGTTAGGAAAGGATAAACCCGTCGCAGTCTCCATCGGTAAACCGTCTATCGTCATCGCCGACAACCTCACCCCCACCGACACGGTGCAATTTTACCACCAGCAGGTTCTGGGCCTGGCGACCAATACCGGGGGAAAAACCTCCCACACCGCCATTGTCGCCCGCTCCCTGTCGGTTCCCGCGGTAGTAGGGTTGAATAACATCACCGAGAAGGCCAGAACCGGTGATATCGTGATTCTCGACGGCACCAGGGGAACCGCTATCGTGCATCCTTCCCCGGAGACCATTGCCGCCTACCGGGAGCAGCATCGCATTTTTTGCATTTTTGAAGAAGAGCTGCTCAAAGAAAGCACCCTGCCGGTGCAAACCCGCGACGGGAAGCGCATCTACGTTCATGCGAACATCGAGTTCGAAGAGGAAATTCCCCAGGTATTGCAGGTGGGAGCGGATGGGGTGGGCTTGTTCCGCACCGAAGGTTTTTTTTTAAGCTGCCGGGATTTTCCCTCCGAAGAAGAACAGACCCTGCTGTATCGTCGCGTCGCCGAAAAAATGTACCCCCGCAAGGTGGTAATTCGTACCCTGGATATCGGGGGAGACAAAATGCTTCCCGGCATGGGGGACAAGGAAGACAATCCTTTCCTGGGATGGCGGGCCATCCGTTTCTGGCTGGACCATAAAATCGGTTTCCTCTCGCAGCTCAAAGCCATCTTGCGCGCCAACGTGAAGGGCAACGTGCAACTTCTTTTGCCCATGGTGAGCGGGTTGGGAGAAATTAACCAGGTCAAAGAACTGCTCCGGGAGGCTATCGAAATCCTGAATAAGGAAGGAAAAGCCTATCGCGATACCATTGACCTGGGAATTATGATCGAAATTCCTTCCGTAGTCATGCTGGCCGACGTCCTGGCCCGGGAAGTGGATTTTTTCAGCATCGGAACCAACGACCTGGTGCAATATACCCTGGCAGTGGACCGCGGCAATGCCCGGGTGGCGCGGCTGTATTCCCATTTCCATCCCGCAATACTGCGCATGGTCAAGCTGACCGTAGATGCCGGGCGGCAGGCCAATATTCCGGTGGGCATGTGCGGAGAAATGGCCGGCGATCCCCTGGCGCTTCCGCTGCTGCTGGCTATGGGATTCGATAACCTGAGCGCCTCACATAATGTTATTCCGGAGATGAAGAGAATCATCCGGCGGCTTTCCGTGTCGGAGTGCGAAACGTTCTATGGGCAAATCAAGCACCTCTCCGTCACGCAACAGATCGTAGACGCGGTACACAGGTTCTTCCGGGAACGTTTCCCGGAGTTATACGAGAGAAAATAAACCGGCAGGAAGAAGGCGGCGCGGAGGCACGGCTTAATCCGGTAATCCTTAAACAATGAAAGGTTAATGGCATGTTTGATTACGATCGTTCTAATTTTATTGCTTATTTGAAGGGTTTTCCCAAGCAGGTTTCCAAAAGTATCAAATTAATGAAAGACGTTTCTATTGATCTCGACATGTCCGGCATTCAGCACCTGGTTCTATCGGGAATGGGGGGATCGGCGATTTCCGGTGAACTTCTTTTGGGGTATGCCCATGATGAGTTGAAAATCCCCCCCCTCCTGGTTCGTGATTACACCATTCCCGGTTTTGTAAACCGCCATACCTTATTTATCGCCAGCAGCTATTCCGGAAACACCGAAGAAACCCTCGCCACCGTGCGCCTGGCTGCAAAGTGCAAGGCTGAAATTATCGGAATGTCTTCCGGCGGGGAATTAGAAGATATTTGCAAAAAAGGGGATTATCTTCACATCAAAATCCCCGCGGGCATTCCTCCCCGCCAGGCGCTGGGCCACCTGTTTTTTCCCCTGCTGATTTTGTTCGATAAACTCGGCCTCATCTCTGTCAAAAAAGAGGACCTCGATGAAACCGGGCAGCTATTGCAGGAATTATCGGAGCGCTACAACCCGGAGAAGAGCCTGGGGAACAATCTTGCCCATCACATCGCCCAGAGCATTTACCACGCCATACCGATCATTTACACCGGGGCTCCCCACCTCTACCCGGTTCCGGTTCGCTGGCGAAACCAGTTCAACGAAAATGCCAAGGCCATGGCCTTTAGCAACGTGTTCCCGGAACTGAATCACAACGAGATAATGAGCTGGGAGGGGCTTTCCGAGGTAAACAAGCATTTCCGGGTCATTTTATTGCGCGATCCCGAGGAAAGCGCGCGCATTAAGCACCGGATCAATATCACCAAAGAGATTTTACGGGGGAAAGGGGTCTTGTTCGGAGAAATTTTTGCGGAGGGCAATTCCCGCCTGGCCCGTATGTTCTCCTTAGTTTACACCGGCGATTGGGCCAGCTGGTACTGGGCCATGTTGAACGAAAAAGACCCTCTGCACATTCACAGCATCGACCGCTTGAAAGAAAAACTGAGCCGGCTCGGCGACTAAATTGGCACTTGTGAATTGGCAATTGCCAATGATGATGGGAGGTGGATGGGGACCGGTGTCTCTCCCGGCCTTCAAAGCCGCGTGTGCCCCGGCAGACCGGGGCAGGTGGGTTCGACTCCCACGCACCTCCGCTAATTTTCATTCCCGATTTCCCCTTGCAATTTCCCGGCTTCGCGCCGTACATTGAGCGCCCAAATTACCAGCGGAGCGAAGTATGTCCTTACAGATCTACAATTCATTGACCCGCCAAAAAGAAGAATTTATTCCCCTTCAGCCCGGGCGGGTGCACATCTACGTTTGCGGGCCTACGGTGTACAGCCACGCCCACATCGGCCACGCCAAAAGCTACATCAGTTTCGACGTGGTGGTGCGCTACTTCCGCTACCTGGGCTACCGGGTGAAGTACGTGCAAAACATCACCGACGTGGGGCACCTGTTAGGCGACGCCGATGAGGGCGAAGACCGCATTCTCAAAAAAGCCCGGGAAGAGCAGTTAGACCCCATGGAGGTGGCGCAGCTCTACACCTGGAGCTATTTCGACGACATGGCGGCGTTAGGCGTGCTGCGCCCGGATATTTCTCCCCACGCCAGCGGGCACATTATCGAACAGATCGAACTGGTGAAAATCCTGCTGGAAAAAGGCTATGCCTACGAAAGCAACGGCTCGGTGTACTTCGACGTACACAAATTCCCCCAATACGGCCAACTGAGCGGGCGCAAGGTGGAAGAGTTGGAAGCCGGGTCGCGGGTGGAAGTGAATCCCGAAAAGCGCCACCCCGCGGATTTCGCGCTGTGGAAGAAAGCAGAGCCTAATCACCTCATGAAATGGCCCGGTCCCTGGAGCGTGGGCTATCCCGGCTGGCACATCGAATGCTCGGCGATGTCGATGAAATACTTAGGGGAGACTTTTGACATTCACGGGGGGGGATTGGATAACATCTTTCCCCATCACGAGTGCGAGATTGCCCAGAGCGTGGCCGCCACCGGCAAACCCTTTGCCCGCTACTGGATGCACAACAACATGATCTCCTTGAGCGGGGAGAAGATGAGCAAATCGCTGGGCAACGTGTGGAACATCAGGGACGTCGTGAAGCGCTATTCCCCCCTGGCGATCCGTTATTTCATTTTGAGCAGCCATTACCGCAGCCGTTTGGAATACAGCGAAGAAGCTTTGAAGGCCGCGGAACAGGGTTCGAATCGCCTGCTCAACGCGCTGGAGAAATTGCAGGAGGCCGCCCGGGGAGCAAAGGAGATCGAAAATTTTTCCGCGCCGTTCTCTCCCGAAGATTACCGCCGGCGCTTTGAAGAAGCCATGAACGACGATTTCAATACCGCCCGGGCCATGGCCGCCCTGTTCGACCTCGCCAAAGCATTGAACCAGTACCTGGCCGAGACGCCCGCTCTACATAAGCCCTTCCTGGTTGAAATCGGCCAGTTATTCAAAACCCTCGGCCACGAGGTGCTGGGCATCCTGCCGGCGGAAATCGGCGCAGGGGCGGTTTCCGGGGAATTGGTGGAGAAGCTGATCATCCTTACTTTAGACGTGCGCAACCAGCTTCGCAAACAGAAAAACTATGCCCTGGCCGACCAGGTCCGCAATGAGTTGCAAAAAGCGGGTATCATCCTGGAAGATCGCCCCGATGGAACCACGGGGTGGAGCCGGGAAAAGTGAGAAGTTGCAAGTGAGAAGTAACCCTGAACTGCCACTTCTCACTCCTTTTCAACCAGGCGGGTTTTGAGATAGTGGAAACGCTGCAATTCCTCTTCGCTGAGGGTTAGAATAAACGCCAATTCTTCGGTTGTATAGACGGGACATCCGGGTGTTAATTGCAGGGGATCGGTGAAGGCGGAATTGACCAGGCAGATTTCACTGTTGAGACGCTTGCTGTAAATCTTCAGCAAATTTCTCTCTCCCTGGAGCAATTCGTAAAGCTGCACCACCATGTCCGGGTCCGGCAAGGGGTTGGAACGATTGCGCCGGAACAGGGGATGGTTACTTCGACCGGCCAACGCTTTCATGGTTGGCTCCTTCCTCGAGTCAGGTTCACTTCGCCGTTCTTATTCGCCTTCCATGGCCCTGTTTCACCGGTCAAGCCATGGAATATTGCAATATAAATTGCAATTATTCTCTTTGTCAATGGATTTTTACTCTTATGCTTATTTTCTTTAAGATTTAAGTTGTTGAAATAATGAAAATTATATTTTTTTTGAAAATGGCTTAAATGGTTTTGTATATTTTTAACTCATTTATTAACATGGGGTTAAAGTTACCGCTACCGTGGTTGATGCGCACCTGATCGCGCTGTTCCCTAGGGAAGCTAAATTTTCATAATTCCTTATAGAAATTCTTCTCCGAATATGCGATATTGCGAACTCCGCAAATATTCCCGCGTTCCGGGGATAAGTGCCAGGCGCGTAGATCATAGCGCATAGCACAAGGGGCAGGGGGCGCCGGGCAGAAAGCAAGGGACGATTTCTTACGCTCTGCCCTTTGCAGCCTGCGCTCTGCCAAACACCCAAAGTAAGGATTGAGGATCGATGATGAAAAAAATGTCTTTATTAGCAGCATTGCTTGTGGTCCTGGGATTGGCCGGGATCATTTATTCCCAGCAAAAGGAAAAGGGGAAAGCCATGGCGAATTTTCACAAAGAATGGCAGCAAGTGGATTCCTTGAGCCAGCAAGGCCTGCCCCGCTCCGCTCTGGATATTTTAGATAAAATCTACCAGGCGGCGAAAAAGGAGGGCAACTCCGTGCAAATGCTCAAAGTGCTGATGTACCGCACCCGCCTGCAATCCACCTTCGAGGAAGACGCCCTGCTGAAGCAGATTCAAGAGCTGGAAAAGGAGATTGCCGGCAGCGACTTTCCCATGAAACCGGTGCTGCAATCCATGCTCTCGGAAGCCTACTGGGGTTATTTCCAGGGCAATATGTATAAAATTTTGGACCGCACCCAAACCGCGGGCTTCGATCAAAAAGACATCGCCACCTGGGACGCGAAAAAGTTCGTGGAAAAAACCATCGCGCTGTATCAGGCTTCGCTAACAGACTCCGAACGGCTGAAAAGCACTTCCCTGAAGGAGTTCGACCCCATCCTGGTCGCCCAGCCAGGCTCGCGCGCCTTCCGCCCCACCCTCTACGATCTGCTGGCGCACCGGGCGGTGGATTTTTTCATGAACGACCAGAGCTACCTCACCCGCCCGGCGGAGCAGTTTCACATGCGCGGGGAAGAGGTATTCCTCCCCGCGGCGCAGTTCACGGACGCCCAATTCACCACGCCCGACTCCCTGGCGCTCAAATTTTACGCCCTGCGCCTGCTGCAGGACCTGCTGGCCTTTCACCTGAACGACGACGGGCCGGATGCGCTGGTGGACGTGGATTTGAAGCGTCTGAAATTCGCCCGCGACAATTCCGTTCACCAGTTGAAAGATTCCCTCTACGTGCGGGCGCTGGAGCAACTGGAACAAAACTATCTCAAATTCCCCATTTCCGCCTGGGTATCCTACGAAATCGCCGCTTTTTATTTTGAACAAAGCGCCGCCTACCAGCCGGGGCTGCCGGAAAATCCCCAGAACCAGGCCCGCAAATGGGAGCGCAAAAAAGCTTACCGGATTTGCGAGGAAGCCATCAAGCGCTTCCCCGATTCCGAGGGAGCGCAAAACTGCCGCGCCTTGCAGGCGCAAATCGCCCAGAAATCCCTCTCCATCGCGGTGGAGAAAATCAACCTGCCGGAGCAGCCCTTCCGCGCCCTGGTGAAATACCAGAACGTGGGCACGGTTTACCTGCGCATCGTGCCAACCTTGCCGGAAGAAATCAAGAAACTTGAGCAGGAGCAGCGCTACGATACCGAACGCTGGATCAAATACTATCTCAACCGCCCCGCCGCTAAGGAGTGGTCGCTCTCCCTGCCCGACGACGGCGACTACCACTCCCACGCGGTGGAGATCCAAATGCCGGAGCTGCCTTTAGGGCAATACGCCATCCTGTTGGGCACCACCGCGGATTTCTCCATGGAGGGCCAGGCCGCGGCCTTGGGCAATACCTGGATTTCCCGCCTGGGTTACGCGCAAAAGTTCGAAGCCGATGGGCAGAGCGGTTTTTACGTGTTCGACCGCGACCGCGGCAACCCCCTGCCCGACGTTACCGCGCAACTCTGGATCGAAACCTATGACAAATCCCTCCGCAAAGCCGTGGAGGTGCAAAGCGACCGTTACACCAGCGACCAGAACGGTTATTTCCGCATCGGGGAGCTGCCCAAAGACCTGCGCTACGGGCGCTACCGCATCGATTTCCGCGCCAAGAACGACCGCCTCTTCCCGGAAGACCACTTCAGCGCCGGGCCGCGCTATCCCCGGGTGCAGGAAGAGCGCAGCGTGGAGCGCACCTTCTTCTTCACCGACCGCTCCATTTACCGCCCCGGGCAAACCCTGCATTTCAAAGGCATCCTGCTGCGCAGCAAGGGGAAAACCAACGAGATCGTTGCCCGGCGGCAGACTACCGTGACGCTCTATGACGCGAACAATCAGAAAGTCGCCGATTTGATATTGACCAGCAATGAATACGGAACCTTCTCCGGCACATTCACCCTGCCCTCCGGGGGATTGACCGGCGTGATGTACCTGCGCAACGAGAGCGGCAGCGCCGCGGTCTCCATGGAAGAGTACAAACGCCCCAAATTTGAAGTGGTCTTTTCCCCGGTTACCGGCAGCTTCCGGCTGGACGATACCGTTACCGTCAAAGGCGCGGCGAAGGCCTACGCCGGGTCGGTGATCGACAACGGCGCGGTGCAGTACCGGGTGGTGCGCAAAACCATTTTCCCCTACGACTGGTGGGGATGGTGGCGCTGGCCGGGCTGGCGCTCCGAAGAGGTGGAAATCGCCAACGGCGTTACCCGCAGCGATGAAAAGGGCGAATTCAGCATCGATTTTGTCGCCATTGCCGACCCCACCATCCCCAAAGCACAGCTTCCGGTGTTCCACTACACCGTGTATGCGGACGTGACCGACTTAGGGGGGGAGACCCGCAGCGCCCAAACCGTGGCGCAGGTGGGCTACGTGGCCTTAGCGGCGGATATGGAAATGCCGGAAACCCTCAACCGCGAGGCGCTGCCGGAAATCAAGCTGAGCACCCAAAATTTGAACGGGGAGTTCGAGCCGGCCGGGGGAACGATCTTCATCTACGCCCTGAAAGACCCCGGGCGGATTTTCCGCAACCGGCTGTGGGAAAAACCGGATCGCTTCATTCTCAGCAAAGAGGAATACTACCGCGCCTTCCCGCAGGATGTGTACGACAACGAGGACGATTTCCGAACCTGGGAGCGCGGCGCGCAGGTAATGGAATACCGCTTCGATACTGGCAGGGAGAAATCCTTCACCCTCGAAAAATTAGCCGCCCAGCCCCAGGGGCGCTATGTTGCCGAACTGATTACCAAAGATAAATTCGGGGAGGAGATCAAAGTGCTCAAATTCTTCTCCCTCTATTCTTTGAAAGAAAAAACGGTGCCCGCGCACGCCCTCTCCTGGCATGCCCCGGTGAAGGCGGGGGGAGAGCCGGGCGAGACCGCGCAATTCTCCTGGGGCAGCGCCGCGCCGGAGGTGCACGCCCTGTTGGAAATCTATCGCCCTGGCGACGCGGTGGAATCGCGCTGGATTCGCACCGGGCAGAATAAAAATGATCTGAAAATCCCCATCACCGAAAACGAGCGGGGGAATTTCAGCTTCAGCATCTTTTTCGTGAAGTACGGGCGGGCGCAGAGCATCTCCGAATTGGTGCGGGTTCCCTGGTCGAACAAGGATTTGAAGATCACCTACGAAACCTTCCGCGATAAGCTGAAGCCCGGCCAGGCGGAGCAGTGGAAGCTGAAAATTTCCGGCCCCAAGGGTGAAAAAGTGGCCGCGGAGATGCTCGCGGCGATGTACGACGCCTCCCTGGACGCTTTCAAATACCACGGCTGGCAGTTCGATATCTATCCCTATATCACCGCGGCCTCCCGGGGGCGCATGGAATCCCGCTCCGCCTTCTCCCACAACACCTTTTCCGCCAGCGGCAAGGAGTGGAACCGCTATATCAGTTTCCTCTATCGCAATTACGATCAACTGGATTGGTCCGCGGGTTACGGGTACTTCGGTTACGCCCTGGAAGGGCGGGGAGGCGGGCGCGGCGGGGCAATGCCGCGCATGGGGGTGCAAACCCTGGCCCCGGGCGCGCCGGCGGAGGACGCGGATTACGCCAAAGCCGCCGCTCCCGCCCCGGCGGAAGAGGAAGTGAGCGCCCTTGCGGCAGAGCCTTCCACGGGAGAGGGCGAAGGCCAGCCGGAAGCCGGCCAACCCCCGGCAGGCTCCTTTGAAGGGGTGCAGGTGCGCGCCAACCTCAACGAGACCGCCTTCTTCTATCCCCACCTGGAGACCAACGCCGAGGGTGAGATCATTCTCTCCTTCACCATGCCGGAGGCGCTCACCCGCTGGAAATTTTTGGGATTTTCCCACACCAAAGATTTGCAATTCGCCCTCACGGAAAACAGCGTGGTCACCCAGAAAGAGCTGATGGTGATGCCCAACCTGCCGCGCTTTTTCCGGGAAGGGGATCGCATCACCGTGACCGGGAAGGTTTCCAATTTGAGCGAGAACGACCTCGCCGGAAGCGCGGTGCTGCAACTCTTCGACGCCCTCACCATGCAGCCGCTGGATGCGAAGCTGGGCAATACCGCGCCCACGGTTAATTTCAGCGCGAAAGCCGGGCAGAGCGCGCCGCTGGCCTGGAATCTCGCCATTCCCGAGGGGGTGCAGGCGGTGGCCTGCCGGATGATCGCCAAAACCGAAAACTTCTCCGACGGGGAAGAAAACACCCTCCCGGTGCTCACCAACCGCATGTTGGTTACCGAATCCCTGCCCCTGCCGCTGCGCGGGGCGCAGAGCAAAACCTTCCGGTTAGAGAAGCTGCTGCAATCCGGCCAATCCAAAACCCTGCGCCACCAGCGCCTCACCTTGGAATTCACCTCCAACCCGGCCTGGTACGCCGTGCAGGCCCTGCCCTACCTCATGGAATTCCCCTACGAGTGCTCGGAGCAGATTTTCAGCCGCTACTATGCCAACAGCATCGCCGCGCACCTGGTCAATTCCAGCCCCAAAATCAAGCGCGTGTTCGACAGTTGGAAAAGAGAGGATACCGGGGCGCTGCTCTCCAACTTAGAAAAGAACCAGGAGCTGAAATCGCTGCTCCTGGAAGAGACCCCCTGGGTGTTGCAGGCGCAGAGCGAGAGCGAGCGCAAAAACCGGGTGGCGCTGCTCTTCGATCTCAACAAAATGGCCGCGGAGCTGCAAAGCGCCCTGCGCAAGCTGCAGCAGATGCAGGCGGAGAGCGGGGGCTGGCCCTGGTTCCCGGAGATGCCGGAGAGCCGCTACGTTACCGGGCACATCGTCGCCGGGCTGGGGCATTTAGATCGCCTGGGAGTGAAAGAGACGCGCGAGGATGAGACGGTGATGGAGATGGTGCGCAAGGCCGCGCTGTATTTAGACGAGCAGATGAACGAAGATTACCAGAATCTGCTGAAAAACAAGCAGAAGTTGGATCAACAGCACATCGGCTACACCCAGATTCAGTACCTCTACGCGCGCAGCTTCTTCTTAGAAATCCCGCTGGAGGAAGCGCACCAGACCGCGTTCGATTACTGGAAAAGCCAGGCGGCAAAGTACTGGCTCCCGCAGAATATCTACATGCAGGGAATGATCGGTCTGGCGCTGCACCGCATGGACGACGGTGAAACCGCGGGGAAAATCATCAAATCCCTGAAAGAAAAGGCGCTGCACTCCGAAGAAATGGGCATGTACTGGCGCGACAACGCCGGGGGCTACTATTGGTACCAGGCGCCCATCGAGACCCAGGCGCTGCTGATCGAGCTGTTCGAAGAAGTGGCCAACGACCGCCCCGCGGTGGAAGATATGAAAGTCTGGCTGCTGAAGCAGAAGCAGACCCAGGACTGGGAAACCACCAAGGCCACCGCGGAAGCCTGCTACGCCCTGCTGCTGCGCGGCAGCGAGTGGTTAGAGAGCGAGCAGTTGGTGGAGATCAGCGTGGGAGGCAGGAAAATCGATCCCGCGCAGATGGAGGACGTGAAAGTAGAAGCCGGAACCGGCTACTTCAAAACCGCCTGGCCGGGAGCGGAGATCACCCCGGAGATGGGCAGCGTGGCGGTCTCGAAAAAAGACGATGGGGTCGCCTGGGGCGCGCTCTACTGGCAGTATTTCGAGCAGCTGGATAAAATCACCCCACAGGAAACTCCTTTGAAGCTGCAAAAGCAGGTGTTTTTGCAGGAAAATTCCCCCACCGGCCCGGTGCTGAAGCCGGTCACGGAAAAGACCGCCCTCAAGCCCGGGGATTTGCTGAAAGTGCGCATCGAGCTGCGCTCCGACCGCGACATGGAGTACCTGCACCTGAAAGACATGCGCGCCGCGGGGCTGGAGCCGCTGAACGTGCTCTCCCAATGCAAATACCAGGGGGGCTTAGCGTATTACGAAAGCACCCGCGACGCCGCGACCAATTTCTTCTTCTCCTGGCTGCCCAAAGGGACTTACGTATTCGAGTACCCCCTGCGGGTGACCCACGCGGGGGATTTCTCCAACGGGATCACTACCATCCAGTGCATGTACGCGCCGGAATTCAGCGCGCACTCGGAGGGGATTCGCTTGAGCGTGGGGGGGAAGTAGCGAAGAGATTTCCCTGGGAATGGCTGAATGAACATCAATCACCGTTGAGACGTTACCCCAAAAGGGCAGGCATGAAACGTCTCGACGGTGATTTGGCCGCCCCTCCATGATCCGGATTCCCTCCACTGCCAAATCGTAGAGTTCGTACACCAGAGCCAAAGGTCTCGCTTCGGGATTGGCCAATCTGGCGTCGGCGGCGGGAACGTGGAATGAGGTGGTTTTTTAGCAGACAATGGCGGGTATATTTTAAGGAAAATATTTGTAAATTTCTTTACGATGCAAAAAACGGATAAAGATAACTATTGTGTCTGCTATCTTTAATCCGATGCGGAAATCTCCCAGCCTGATTCGATAATAATTTTCGCTTCCCCGAAGCTTCTTAAGGTTGTTGATTTCAGATATCGTTTCTACACCTTCCACGTGCTCGATTACTTCCCGGATTCGATCAAGTACCTGAGTTGATTTTATTTTTTTAAGATCCTTTCTGAAGCTGGCGCGGAATTCCGTTTTCACTGCTGGCCTTCAAGTATTTTAAAGATCTCTTTTCGACCGACTTTCTCGCTGTTTTCACCTTCGCGAATGGCCTTCGCCAGGGCGAGGTCTTCCAGAATCTCAGCAAAGAAGTTGGTGATTGTCTCACTTCTTTCCTCAAGAACTTCTATAATGACTTCTTTAAGCAATGCTTTCAATTTTGCATCGTCAATCATTGTTTGCATTGTATTGCCTCTCTTCATTACTACTTAATACAAATTAACAAAATATCCGCAGAAGTCAACATTAAAATTGGCCCTCTGGAACCGTGCAGAGGGCGCCTGACAGGAAGAGCCGGAGTTGCAGAAGCGGTTCAGTTGTCCTTGTTCGAGGTCTAAAATTCAGGCCGGGGATTCCCTCCCCGGCCTTTTTTTTGAGTTTTCCGGCAACCAGTGGAAGGGAACTCAGCG
>CAZFVV010000073.1:0-24344 GCA_964522165.1 uncultured Calditrichaceae bacterium | reverse complement strand
TCCCGGATTTGCCGGGATACGGCACGAGGATCGACGGACTTTCTCTGCCGGGGAGCACTACCTTACCGCCCGCACGTAAAAGGATTTGAAGCGCACGTCGTTTGGGAAACAGTACCCATCGTAGAAAGATACGCTCCACTTCCGGGTATCGCTTTCAGTATCCGCGGTCCAGATGACGCGCTGGGCCGGATCAAAAATCCTGGCGATGTTCAGATCCCGGTTGAGCATATCCCGTTCGACCAGGGACATCGCTTCTTCCAGGGTGGGCAAGCGCCAGTCGCGGTAACCTCCGAAATTATCCCGATTCATTTGCCGAATGTAGTCCTGCGCCTGTTCAAATGACAATGGCTGTGCGGAGCCGCGGCGCTGCCACATCAGCAGGCCTCCGAAATCCAGCGCCAGCCCGTCCCCCGCGCTTTCGAAGCGGTTTGCAAAACCGGGCGCGGTTTCATTCCAGTGGCGTTCATAAAAATCGTGTTGCCGGAGCATCTCCCGCACCTGATCGAGAGAGAGTAAGGCCGGTTCGCTGCGGAGCGGGCGGGCGTTGCGATCCAGGGAGTTGAACAGCAGCAGGGGCTCGGAGCGGTTGAGGCCGGGAGCATAGACCATCAGCATAATGATCGCCAATACCAGCACCGCCAACAGGTTAAACACCCACCGGCGCGACTTTCCCCGGGGCGATTTCGCGGGTTTTTGGGGAACGGCCCTCGGCGCGACCGGCGGGACTTTTTTTTCAAGGGGAATGGCAGGCCCCGGCGGCGTTTCAATTTCCGGGGGCGCCGGCCGTGGTGTTTCCGGAATGACGGTTTCTTTTACTGTTGATGGCGGAACCGGGGGAGCCGGGGCAGGAGTTTCCGAAACCGCCGGAGGTTTGTCGGCGGCGCGGCGTTTCTTATCCAGGGCTGCTACCACTTTCCTGGCTTTCTCATCTCCCGGAAAAATATCCAGCACGTTCTGTAAAATCCGGTAAACCGCTTCTTCATCCCCTTTTTGGTAGGCGCGCTTTGCCAGGGCGTATAGCTGCTGAACCCGCAGGCGCAGGCGTTCTTCTTCTACCGGGGCAGTGACGGGGTTCTTTCGGAGAAAGATATCGCTCTGCAGCGTTCCCGCGCAAAGCGGTTGCATTTCGCGGCCAAACTTCCGGGCGTGGTACTGAACGTTGGCATAAACGTATTCGTACAGATCATCCAGCAAGATTTGCGGTTTTTCCTGCTGAATTACCCGGCCTTTCAACCCTTCTAAGAGAAAATAAGTAAACAGCCCGTGCCCGACCGGAGCGAGTTCCAGCGCCACTTCACTGGCCTGGCAGGCTGCGAGGATGGCGCTTCCCTCCCCGGCCAGTATTTCCAACTCCCGATCGGTCAATTCGATGCTGCCGGGGAAACGGGGATTGCGAAAGCTGCGCCCACCCTCCCCGGGGCTGAAGGAGGTATCCAGCAATAAAACCGCCTGTTCCGCCTGCCGCCATTCCAGGAATTCTTTGATCTCTGCCAGGGAAATGGCGCTACCGGGCAGGTCTTCGGCGTTGGCGTCCGCAGGAAGCAGGTATTTTTCGATGGCGGGGCGGCCGGAGCGGGAGGAGAGGTTCAGCGCCGGGGAACCGTATCCGGCAAAATAAATGTAAACCATGCCGGCGCGCCGGCGCAGCTGGGCGCCCATGGCGGAACGGATGTTGTCCGCGGTGGCGTCTTCGTTCAACAGAAGGGTGATATGCTGCCGGGGAATTCCCCAGCGATCGGAATCGCTGAGCACCCGGAAGAGCGCCCGGGCGTCTCCCCGGGAAAATTGCAGCGGGGGGATTCGCGCATCACGATAGCGGTCAATCCCGATAATCACCGCGTAAGCGGCGGGCGATAAGGCGATAGAATGATCCATGGACGGTTACAATATACGCCGCTGCCGGATTATCCGCAAGAGCCGTTACGATCCGGCAGGCGCGCCGGAAACATGGGGAAGGGTGAGGCGAGCTTATTTTGCCGGTATGGCTCAGGCGGTTTTTCCTAACGCTAATTTTAATTTCCCGGGGAGAACTTCCATGGTAAGCAAGGTATTGTCAGGGTGAGGATCGCCGTCGGTGTGAATGGGGCCCTCGTGTGTCCGGCGGATTACCGCTTTAGCGATCTGGTAAATTTCCATTTCAGGCAGTTGGTCGATCCGCCCGTCGAACAGTTTGGGAAGGTTTACGATAGCCCGGCCATACGTTAGCGGGCTGAGGATGCACAGGTCGATCAGCCCGTCGTCCGGTCGGGCGTTGGGGGCAATGGTGGCGTTGATGCCGAATTCCGGCAGGTTGGCGAAACTGAGCAACAGGGGAGTGCGGCGGATTTCCTGACCATCCAGGAAAATATCTATGGGTTGGGGTTGATAACGGAAGAATTCTTTTACCCCGATCACAAAATAGGGAAAGAATCCCCGCATTTTGGAATAATGGAAACGGTCGCTGATAATGGCGTCCAACCCCAGCCCGGCAACGTTGAAAAAGTAGTAGTCGTTGATTTTCCCCGCGTCGATTTGCCGGAAGACCGGCTCCCGCAAGGCGGCGATGGCGGTTCGGTGATCCAGGGGAATGCCCATGTTGCGGGCAAAGCCGTTCCCGGAGCCCGCGGGAATGACGCCCAGGGCGGTGGAGGTTCCGATCAACCCCCGGGCAACTTCGTTGATCGTACCGTCGCCGCCGGCGGCCACTACCATGTCCACCCCGCGGGCGGCGGCTTCCCGGGCCAACTCGGTACCATTCCCCCGCTGGCTGGTTTTCACAATCTGGTATTCGACGCCGCTGTCCCGCCACAGTGTTTCGATCCACTGCACAATTTTATCGGGATCGCGGTTGATCCCGAAAATCGGGTTGATGACAAAGAGAACTTTTTTGAGCATAACAAACGCCTGAAATAAACTGAATGGTTAAATTGCTAAATTGCTATTTACCCATCTAACCATTCGACCATCACCCGCTCCGCCAGGGCGGGCAGGTCTTCTTCCCCCCCGGTCTCGATCCAATGCACGTTTTCTTCCCCCCGGAACCAGGTCATTTGCCGCTTGGCGTAGCGCCGGGTATTGCGTTTCACTAACTCTTTGCAGGTGAAGAGGTCGATTTCGCCGCGCAAGCAGGCAATCACTTCTTTGTAACCGACCGAGTTCAGGGCGTTCAATGCCGGGGAATAACCCCGCTCCAGAATGCCCCGCACTTCCGCCACCAATCCTTGCTCAAACATCTCTTCCACCCGCCGGTTCAGCCGGGCGTAAAGGGCTTTGCGCTCCGGGGCCAGTCCGATCTTCAGGGCGGTGAAAGGGGCGGGGTCGGGGCTGGCTTTTTGAATTTGGCTCATGGGTGTGCCGGAAGCGTAATACACTTCTAAAAAGCGGATCACCCGCCGGGTGTTGCGGGGATGGATTTTTTCCGCCGCCGCCGCATCGACCCGTTGCAGCTCCGCGTAAAGCGGCTCGATTCCCTCCCGCTCCATGCGCCGTTCCAATTCCGCCCGGATCGCCGGGTCTTTTACGTCTTCTTTGAAAAAACCCTCTAAAAGCGCCCGAATATAAAGCCCCGATCCCCCTACCACCAACGGTAATTTTTTGCGCTGAAAAATCTGCTCGATAACCCCCCGCGCGGCCCGGGCGTATTCCCCGGCGCTGTAATTCTGGCCGGGGTTCAAAATGTCAATGAAATGATGGGGAATCTTTCGCTGCAACGTCTCTGTGGGCTTGGCAGTGCCGATATCCATGAACCGGTAGATTTGCCGGGAATCCGCGGAGACGACTTCCGCGGGAATTTTCACGGCAATCGCCTCCGAAAGCGCAGTTTTACCCGAACCGGTGGGGCCGAGTATCACGAAGGCGGTGCGTTTTGCGGTCATTGGCTTTAGGGTCATTTGCTGCGCTTCATTAGGGCTGCGCCCGTCATTGCGCTTCGCGCGTCATTTGTGGTCATTTGGCGTGGTCGCTATGTCATCACCCTGCCTTTCATCAGAATGAATGATGCCCAGCAACTGACCCCGCTCCGAAGGAGCCCCTTTGGGGCAGGCAACCGACAACCAATGACGCTAAAGGCCAATGACGGCGAAGCCAACTGACCGGCGCAGCAAATCAAATGCGTTTGAATTTCCGGTCCAGTTCTTCCAGCTCGAGGGTAACGATTACCGGGCGGCCGTGAGGGCAGAAATAGGGTTCTTTGGTGGCAAAAAGCTGGTTGACCAGGGAACTCATCACCTCCACGCCCAGCTTCTCGCCGGATTTGATGGCGTTCTTACAGGCAAAAGCGGCGGCGATTTTCTCGTGCGCGGCCATTTTTCTCCCCTCGTTTTCCCGGTAAAAATCGATGATTTCTATTAAAATCCGCGCCTCTTTCCCCACCTTCACGCCCACCGGGATGGCTTCGATCATCACCGTACGCCCGCTCAACTCGGTAATCCCGAAACCGATCTTGCGCAGCCACTCTTTGATGTCGCTGTAAACCAGGTAATCTTCCAGGGCCAGTTCCAGGGTCTGGGGAAACAGCAGTTGCTGGGAGGGCACGTTTCGCTCATTATTCAGATAGCGCAGAATTTCTTCATAGAGAATGCGCTCGTGGGCGACGTGCTGGTCGATGATCACCAGCCCGCTTTTGATCTGGGAAATAATGTAGCGGTTGTGCACCTGCCAGAAGATCGCCTGGGAGGTTTGCGGGAGATGATCCGCCCCGTCCTCCCGGCTCTTCTCTTGCGGGGGAACGGAGGGGGGAAGCGATTCGTAGCGGAAGGCCATCTGGGCGGTATCCCCGGGCGATTTCGCCGTGTTTTCAACGGCGCCGGCCTGCGCAGGCCGATTGGGAGCGTGCTCTTGCAGCTCAAACGGTTCACTGCCGGGCAGCGGGGGCCGGGCGAAGGTTTCCCCTCGGGAGAATTGGCGCCGGAGCTCTTTCCGCTGCGCTTCCAGCGCGTGTTCCCCCTCAGCGTCGCCGCGCAGGGTAAAACCGGGAATGATCTGCTTAGACTGGATGGCCTTGCGCACCGCGGAGAGGAAAAGGTGGTAGATCACCCGCTCGTTGGCAAAGCGCACCTCCATTTTGGTGGGATGCACGTTCACGTCCACTAACTGGGGAGGAATGTGCAAGAACATGATGAACTGGGGATAACGGGAGCGCTTGATCAAATTGCCGTAGCCCTGCAAAATAGCGTGGGCGAGGTTGCGATTGATGATGGCGCGGCGGTTCAAATAAATAAACTGGTTGGCGCTGTTGCCCCGGGCCTGGTCGGGACGGCAGACGTAGCCTTCTAAAACCATCTCGTTCAGCTCCTCGCGCACGTAGGCCAGGCCGTCATAAAATTTCTGGTCGAATACCCGGATGATGCGCTCGTCCTGGCTGGCCGGGGGCAGGTTCAACAACTCTTCCCCGTTATAGATGAAACTGAAATGGATTTCCGGGTAGGCAAGGAAAAACCGTTTCAACTCTTTGAGGATGTGGTTCAATTCCGTGGTATCCGCGCGCAGGAAATTCCGCCGCGCCGGGGTGTTGTAGAACAGGTTCTTCACCGTGATGGTGGTGCCGGGTTTGAGGGCCAGTTTTTCCCTCCCGGCAATGGTTCCCCCTTCCAGCTTCAGCAGGACGCCCACCTCGCTGCCGCGGGGGCAGGTTTTCACTTCCAGGCGGGAGACCGAGGCGATGCTGGGCAAAGCTTCCCCGCGGAAGCCCAGGGTAAGAATGCGGTCGAGGTCGCGCGTCTCGGCAATTTTGCTGGTGGCGTGGCGCTCGAAGGCTAACTCCGCGTCTTCCTCGTCCATCCCCACCCCGTTGTCGATCACCTGGATGAGCTCCTTGCCGGCCTGGGCGACCACCACGGTGATCTGGCTGGCCTCGGCGTCGATGGCGTTTTCCACCAGCTCTTTCACCACCGAGGCGGGGCGGTCCACCACTTCCCCGGCGGCGATTTTATTGGCAATATTGGGCGGCAGAACTTTGATCTTCGGCATAACCTGGCAAAAGCCCCTTTTGAAATATTCAACGGCGCAATATAACCAGGCAGCGAAGGGCTATCAAGCGCCAAGAAGCAAATTCCGGGAACCACCCTGTTCGTCGCCTGGTTCGACTGAGGCGTTTATTCCCCTGCGAGACTTTTTTGTTTGAAAGCTCCCCGTGAGGCTGTAAGTTGTCCCGGCTATGGAAACTCTGGAAAATCAACAAGCGCGGGTAATTCTGAAAAAAGGGCGCGCCAAATCGGCGCTCAACCGCCACCCCTGGATTTTCTCCGGCGCAATCGACCGGCTGGAAGGCGGGTGTGAAGGGGGAGAGATCGTCTCGGTATATTCCGCGGAGAAGCGGCTGCTGGGCAAGGGGTTTTTCAACCCCCGCTCGCAGATCCGGGTGCGCCTGCTCAGCTTTGCAGACGAGCCGGTTGGCCGGGAATTCTTCCGCGGGAGAGTACGGCAGGCGCTGGAGCTCCGGGAAAAGCTCGTTCCCGCGCACACTACCGCCTGCCGGCTGGTGCATTCGGAAGGCGATTTTCTCCCCGGCCTGGTGGTAGATCGCTACGGAGACGTTCTGGCGGCGCAGTGCAGTTCCCTGGGCATAGCGAAATTGAAGCCGCTTATGGTAGAGATTCTGAAAGAGCTATTGCGCCCCTCGGCAATTTTCGAGCGCAGCGAAGGATCGGCCTTGCGGGAAGAAGGGTTAGCGCCTCTAAAACAATCGCTCTTTGGCGAGCCGCCGGGGTTGGTGGAAATTCTCGAAAACAACCTCCGCTTCCGGGTGGACGTGTTGGAAGGCCAGAAAACCGGGTTTTACTTAGACCAGCGGGACAATCGCCGGTTGATTGGGGAGTTGGCCGCGGACGGCAAATCGCTGCTGAACTGTTTTTCCTACAGCGGGGGATTCAGCGTGTACGCTGCCCTGCGGGGCGCAGCGACCACTTCCGTGGACGCCAGCGAAGCGGCGCTCTCCCTGGCAAAAGAGAATTTCGGCTTGAACGGGTTAAACCCTGAAGACCACCGCTTCGTCCCCGGCAACGTTTTCGAGTTCTTGCGCGAACCGTCCGAATCCTACGACATTATCATCCTCGATCCCCCGGCGTTCGTGAAACACAAAAAAGACCTGGAAAAAGCCGCCCGGGGCTACAAAGACATCAATCGCCTGGCCATCAAGCAGGTGAACAGCGGAGGGCTGCTGCTCACCTGCTCCTGTTCCCACTTCCTAAACCGGGATTTATTCCGCAAAATCGTCTTCGCCGCGGCGCAAGAAGCGGGGCGCAACGTGCAAATCCTCGCCCAACCCGGCCAACCGCCCGATCACCCGGTAAATATCTTCCATCCCGAAGGGGAGTATCTGAAGACCCTGCTGCTGCGGGTGTTCGATTAACGAACGCATGGAGCAAAGCGCAGGGCGCATAGCGCGTTGAGCCGGGTTAAGCGGCGGAGGTTTCTATCCCTCCTCATTCGGCAAAAAAATCCCCCGAACGGGGAATTTTTTGCCCCCGTTTTTATTCCTATTTTTAACTTAGCATTCAGGTAAAAACGTGCGGCAGGGCATTGTGGCGAGGTATCGTCCGCGGCGCCTCGCGGTTGTTCCCGGCAAGGTTCGCATGGAATCGTTAACGAAAGGTTAGAATTACCCGGGAACCGGATAGCGGAGGAAGGAATTTATAATAATGCAATTCCCCCGGCCGGCGTACTTCGGAGGGGTTGCGGAAAGTGGCGACAAGGTTCCCAAAACCGCTACGGGGAAAAGAGAATCGCTAAAGGAAGGAGAAACCCTATCGCAAAACCGATACGCTGGCAATCATCATTTTGAATGAACCTTATCAAAAGGAGGAATCAAAATGGCGCGTTCTAAAAATAGATTGATCGCCGGTTTTACGATTGCGATTTTAGCGTTAACCTTGCCGGCATTTTCGCAGGTGGGTTATTATTTCGGCCAGAATAAAGTTCAATATAAGAATTTCGACTGGGCGATTTTCCGCACCGAGCATTTCGAAGTGCATTACTACGCGGAGGCCGAACAGGCCGCCCACGACGCCGCCCGCATGGCCGAACGGGGCTACGCATACCTCAGCGAAGCGCTCGATCACCGCATCAAAGAGCGCATCCCTCTCATTCTCTACGCCTCGCTGAATGATTTTCAGCAAACTAACGTGGTGGAGGGGCTTATCGGCGAGGGAACCCGCGGCGTCACCGAAAGCCTGAAAAACCGGGTGGTGCTGCCCATGACCGGCTCCTACCGGGAATTCAATCACGTGCTGGTACACGAGTTGGTGCACGCCTTCCAGTTCGACCTGATGTTCGGCGGCAAAATCCAGAACAATAGTTTCAATCCCCCGCTGTGGCTGGTGGAGGGTATGGCGGAATATCTCTCCAACGAGATGGACAATACCACCCGCATGTGGGTGCGCGACGGGTTGCTGTACGATGATTTGCCTTCTCTTGAGCAGTTAAGCGGTTTGTATGATATCCGGGTGTACCGGCTGGGGCAGTCGGTATGGCATTTTATCGGGGAAACCTACGGGAAGGAAAAAGTCGGGGGTATTTTTAAGGCAGCCATCCGCACCGGCAATATCGAGCAAGCTTTCCAGTCCCATACCGGTAAAAGCCTGAAGGAACTGAGCGCGGCCTGGCACGAATTTTCCCGCAAGCTCACCGTGCCCGGAGATTCCACCCTGCAAACCGCGGTTGGGGGGGCGCAAAAACTGACCCGGCGGGAAGCCTATTACCATCGCATGAACCTGGCCCCGGCCATCAGCCCGGACGGGAAGCATATTGCTTTTGTCGCCAACAAGAATCTCCATGACGAAATTTACCTGCTCAGCCAGAAAGAGGACGGAAGCTGGGAGAGCCGGCATCTCATCAAAAGCGGCGCGGGCAACCGGTTCGAAGCGCTGCGTTTTTTCGATAGCGGAATCAACTGGTCGCGCGACGGCAGCAAAATCGCCTTTGTCTCTAAATCCGGCAAGGATGACGCCATCTACGTGATGGAGCCGGAAACCCACAAGCTGCTCAAAAAACTGGTATTCAAAGAATTGAACGGATTGCTCTCCCCGGCCTTCTCACCGGATGGGTACAGCCTGGTGTTCGTGGGTATTTCCGGCGGCGTTTCCGATCTCTATACCTACGACGTCGTTGTCCAGTCGCTGCAAAGATTGACTCACGACCGCCACGCGGAGCTGCATCCGCAGTGGTCCCCGGACGGCCAATCCATCGTCTTTGCCAGCGACCGCGGCCCCGCCTCGGACGAAAAGAGCCTGCTCTTCGGGAATTACAGCCTGGCGTTGCTGCACTTAGAGAGCGGCGCCATCGAAGTGCTCACCCGGTTGGAGGGCGACGCCATCAATCCGCAATGGTCGCCGGACGGCAGCGAAATCGCCTTCATCTCCGACCACCAGGGGATTCCCAATATCTATCGCCTCACCCTGGCCGATAAATCCATCACCCCGGTGACTGCGCTGAAAAACGGCGTTTCCGGCATTACCGCCACCACCCCGGCGTTCAGCTGGTCTGCCGATGGCCGGGCGTTGATTTTTTCCGCGTTCGAGAAAATGAGCTGGAACCTTTACCGGCTGGCGCTCTCTCCGGATAGCAGCGCCACGGCGCCGGCGGAGGATTCAGAAAATCCGCAATCAGCCTCCTGGCTGCCAGCCCTGCGCGATCCCAACGCCATCTACGCCGATTACCACCTGGCCAGCCCCGATTCCGTGGATGCGCGGAATTACAGCAATCGTTTCAAGCTGGACGGGGTGGCGGTGGGCGCAGGATACAGCAGTTTTTTTGGTGTTGAGGGCGGGGCGCAGTTTCTGTTCAGCGATATGCTCGGGAACCACCAGTTCTACCTCTCCAGCGGGCTGCGTTTCAACAGCCTGCTGTACTCGGACGTATCCGCAACCTACTTCAGCCAGGGCAAGCGGGTGAATTACGGGTTGCAGGTTTTCCAGTTAAATAACCGCTACACCGTTTTCGGAACCTTCAATTCCCTGGGTTCTCTACGGGATACCTACCGGGGATTCAACGCCTTAGTGGCTTATCCCTTCAGCCGTTTTACCCGTCTGGAGTTGAGCGGCGGTTTTACCTGGCTGAATCGCGACCTGGTGGTGGAAACCTACACCTCCCGGGGGGTGGAGCGGGAAGATTTCAACCTGGCGCTCTACAATTTTGGGCAGGTGAGCGCGGCGTTGGTGTTCGATAACACCATTTACGGGTTGTTGGGGCCGGCCGGCGGGGTTCGCAGCCGCATCGAGGTGCAAACCACCAGCAATGATTTGCAGTTCACCAATCTCTTCCTGGATCACCGGCGCTATTGGAAGGTGAATTCGCGTTCGTTCCTGGGATGGCGGTTCTACGGGGGAGCCAGTTTTGGGAGAGATCAGCGAATATTCAGCATCGGGGGGCCGTACACCTACCGCGGGGCGGATTACGACGCCCTGGCCGGCAACCGCTTTGTGGTCAGCAATCTGGAATATCGCTTTCCGCTGTTGCCCTTTCTGCCGCCGGGGGCAGATTTCCTGAGCGGGGCGGCGTTCCTGGACGCGGCCGGGGCCTGGGGAGTGAATATTCCGGGATTCAGCAAAGCCGAATTCCAGCCCTTTAGCAGCGCCGGCGGTTTTCATTTGCAGGATTTAAACGCGGCCCTAGGCCTGGGCGCGCGGCTGAACATCGGGTATTTTCTGTTCCAGTACGACGTGGCCTGGCCCACGGACGCCCGGCGGTTCGGCGACGCGGTGAAACGGTTTTCCATCGGCACGTTTTTCTAATCGGCATTGGCCGGGTGGTTGGATAACCGGGTATATGGACATACCGGCGCGGGCGTGGGGGGCGTGGCACGTGGGTCGTAGGGGCGAAGCATTCGCATTCGGATTTATAAAAAAAATTTCCAGATTTGAATGCGAATGCTTCGCCCCTACGGTTTACGGTTATCCCATCATCCCCCATGATCATCCCATCATCCCATACGATCATACCATTCATACAATCACCCCGCCGGCGGACCGGGATGGTTTGCCGGCGGTTTTTTATGTGGATTCATTCCACCACCACCCCCACCGGGCAATGGTCTGCCCCCTGCACCTCCGGCAGAATGAACGCCTCCTGCAAACGCGGGCGCAGGTTTGAAGAAACGCAAAAATAGTCGATCCGCCATCCCACGTTCTTTTCCCGCGCCCGGCCCAGGTAGCTCCACCAGGTGTAGCGCCCCCCCTCCTTCACGAATTCCCGGAAGGTGTCAATAAAACCGGATTGGATGATGTGGTCGAACCCGGCGCGCTCCTCGTCGGTGAACCCGGCGTTGCGGCGGTTGCTCTTGGGATTGGCGAGATCGATTTCTTTGTGCGCCACGTTTAAATCCCCGCAAAAGATTACCGGCTTTTTCGCTTCCAATTTTTTCAGGAAATTCAGGAAATCCAGGTCCCATTGCTGGCGGTACTCCAGGCGGGTCAAGCCGCGCTGGGCATTGGGAGTATAGACGTTGACCAGGAAGAAATCATCGAATTCCAGGGTGATCAACCGCCCTTCCCGGTCGTGCTCCGGGATGCCCATGCCAAAGCGCACCTCTCGGGGCTCTATTTTGCTGAAGACGGCGACGCCGGCGTAGCCTTTCTTCTCCGCCGCGTTCCAGTAAGCGTGGTAATTTTGCGGAAATTTTTCATCCACCTGGTCGGGATGCGCTTTGGTTTCCTGAAGGCAGAGAATATCCGGGTCGACGTTTTGCCAGAAATCCATAAACCCGCGTTTCAAAATCGCCCGCAGGCCGTTGACGTTCCAGGAGATTAGTTTCATAGGTGCTATCCGCCCTTCATATGCGTCATTTTGTTTTGCGTCATTTGCGATGCGTCATTTTGTTGTCATTGATGGTCATTTGCGTGCGTCATTGATGGTCATTTTAAACTCGCAACCCCCAACCCGCAACTCAAAACATTTTCCCATTAAATTTTATTTATCAGATTTGTGATTTAGTTTTTCAACCTCAAAATAGAATACTGTAAACTGATTTGCAAGAGCTAAGGATGGCTTTTTCGGGGTATTGCGGCCGGGCGTGAAGGCAGCCCTGAAGGGAAACAGGTGAATATTCTTCCGCGAAAATTCAGCGGCTGCCGCGCCCGCCAGCACCCCAAACAGGATTTACCCCCGGTATAGAAAACAAGGATTCGTTTTCGGTCCCTGCACAACCATTGAAGGGATTCAGGATGCATAAGGAATTTCAGTTGTTGGATGAGCAGGCCGTGACCATTATTCTGGCGGAGGATAACGCCGGCCACGCCCGCCTGATCGAAAAAAACCTGCGGCGGGCCAATCTCGCCAACCGCATCATCAAGTTTGAAGACGGCCAGCAACTGGTAAATTGCCTCTTTGGAGAGGCGAGCTATAAACCGGGGTACTGCCCGCCGGCCCTGCTAATCTTATTGGATCTCAACCTGCCCGGGTTGAACGGCTACCAGGTTCTGGAACGCATGAAAAACGACCGGCGAACCCGCCACGTGCCGGTGGTGATCCTGACCACTACGGAAGACCCTCACGAAATCGCCAGATGCTACGAATTGGGCTGCAACATCTACATCACCAAACCGGTGGAATATGACCAGTTCTGCGAGGCAATCCAGAAATTGGGGGATTTTCTCTCCATCGTTAAAATCCCGGAGATGGATGATTAGGGGGTTAGTGGTGTATAGGGCATAAGGCAAAAGGTATAAGGTATAGGGTATAAGGAGAGCAAAGCCTTATACCTTATACCCTCAAAAAGCGCAGCTTGTGCCCGCGTGTGGCGTAGATATTTGAAACGTTAATCTATTTGAAACGCCTGCTATGAAAGAAATCGGCAGCTTCAAAATTCTCTACATGGAAGACGATCCCGGCCTGGGGAGACTGTTCCAAAAGCGGCTATCCCGGTTAGGACACCGGGTAACCCTTGCCGCGGACGGCGGGGAAGGGCTGGCGCATTACCAGGATGACTCGTTTGACGTGCTGGTGATCGATTACCAGATGCCGGTGCTGGACGGCTTGCAGGTGCTTCGCAAATTGGGAGAAAACGGCTCTCTGCCGCCGGTAATTATGCTCACCGGGGCCGGCACGGAAGAGATTGCCGTGGAAGCGATGAAAATGGGGGCGACGGATTACATCGTCAAGGACGTGGATAACAAGTATTTCGAAGTGCTGCCGCTGGTGATCAAAGACGCGGTGCAACGGTATCGCTTTGAGGAAGAAAAGCGCCGTATGCAAAAAGAGCTGGAGCGCAGCAACAAAGAATTGCAGCAATTTGCCTACGTGGTATCGCACGACCTGAAAGAGCCGCTGCAAACCATTCGCGGCTTTGCCAAATTCTTGGAAGAAAATTACCGCCAGCAATTGGATGACCAGGCTAATGAATTCATCGGCTACATCATCGATGGAACCAAACGCATGGAGCGCCTGGTAAACGGGCTGCTGGATTACTCCCGGGTGCGCTTCAAGAAAACCGAGCCGGAGCCGGTGGACTGCAGCGTGCTGGTGGAACAGGTGAAGCAGGATTTGAAAGGCATCATCGATTCCCGGAAAGGCCGGGTCACCCACGATCCCCTGCCCACGGTACTGGGAGACGAGCGTCTGCTGCTGCGGCTCTTTTTGAACCTGATCGACAACGCCCTGAAATATTGCAAAGACCGCCCCCCGGAAGTGCACGTCCGCGCGGAAGCGAAAAAGGATTTCTGGCTATTCAGCATCAAAGACAACGGCATCGGGATCGACTCCCGGCACGTGGAGCGGATTTTTGTGATCTTTCAACGGTTGCACCCCCGCAAGGAGTTCAACGGGGACGGGCTGGGGCTGGCGATCTGCAAAAAAATCGTAGAAATCCATAAAGGGGACATCTGGGTGGAATCCGAGCCTGGCCAGGGCTCCACGTTTTATTTCACGATTCCCGGGGGGGAATAATGGCTAAATTTAAAATCGTGCAAACTTCTCCGGTCTGGCCGCTGGGCACGTTGCTGCTGGTATTGGTATTCGCAGGGTGGGGAATTTCCCTGCTGATCTCGGTGGAACGCCGGCAGGACGAAGTTCAAGAATACGTCACCCTGATCTCCCGGTTGAATTTTCTGGAAGAATCCATCCGCGACCTGGGAAAAGAGATTTTTGAAGAGAATGCGAACCGGCCGGCGGATTCCCTGATGATGCGCTGGCAGCAGCAATACGCTGGCTACATGCAGCGGAAAAAGGAGGTGCTGAAAAAAGCCGAGATCATGCCCGCGGAGATTCAGCCGCTTTTCAGCCGGATCGATTCCGCGGCGGTGCGGATGAACCTGCTCTTTACCCGCCGGCTGTTAGATGACCCGGCGGCTTTTCAGCGCAGCAGCGTGGATATCCAGTTCCACCAGGAAATGAGCCGCGCCATCGGCCAGATCAAAAGCGCCGCCGATATGCTCCGCGAACGGTTAGGCGGAATCTCCGCGGAACTCTCCCGCAAGTGGAAATTGCTCAGTTTCCTGGTGTTCATTTCCTGCCTTTTAGCGATACAGCTTAGCATCATCTTGTATTTTTACCAGCGCGACCTGCTCAAGCGCAAGCGCACCGAGGAAATTCTGCGCCAGCTCACCGCGGAATTCCGCGCCATGTTCAAGGCCATTCCCGATGCGGTATTCTTCACCGATACCAACCGCGAAATTGTCATGGTCAATCCCGCTTTCACGGAATTATTCGGTTTTAACCCGGAAGAGGTAGTCGGTAAAGACCCCCGCTTTCTTTTCACCGTTAAAAGGGATTACCTTTCCCACGAAAAAACCCTCTTCGGCGGCGAGGCGGGGGAGCATTTTCCGCCCCTGGAAATCAAGTACCAGTGCAAAAACGGGGATATTTTTATCGGTGAAACGGTGAGCGCGGCGGTAAAACAACCCGGGGAAGAATTGGGATTTTTGAACATCATTCGCGACATTACCCGACGCAAAAAGGCCGAAGAGCAGCTCAACGAGGTCCATAGCAAGCTGGAACAATGGGTAAACGAGCGCACCGAGGACCTGATGCGTGCCAATGACGAAGTTAAACGCTTTGCTTACATCGTTTCCCACGACCTGCGCGCCCCGCTGGTGAATATCAAAGGATTTACCGGGGAGCTGCGCAACGCCTACCACGCCATCGCTTCCCGGATGAATCAAATTCTGCCTCACCTGGATGAAGACGGCCAGGAAGAGATGAGCGACATTTTGCAGGAAGAAATTCCCGAGGCGCTGCAATTCATCGACTCCTCGGCCAGCCGCATGGGCAACCTTATCGACGCGGTATTGAAACTTTCCCGCTTAGGCCGCCGGGAGCTGCGCTTCGAGCGCATCAACGTGCGGGTGCTGGTGCAGAAAGTGTTCGAGAGTCTGGCGCACCAGGTGGAGCAGCGCCAGGTGGCCGTGCGCATCGGGGCGCTGCCGCGGGTGATGGCGGATCGCACCTCCCTGGAACAGATTTTCGGGAACATCCTGGTGAACGCGGTGAATTACCTGGTTCCGGGGCGCAAGGGCGAGATCGAGATCGGGGGCCGGCGGGGCCGGCACGAAACGGTCTTTTACGTCAAAGACAACGGGCGCGGAATTGCCCGGGAAGATCTTCCCAAAGTATTCGAACCCTTCAGCCGGGTGGGTAACCCCCCGGACGTCCCCGGCGAAGGCATGGGCCTGGCCTACGTGCAAACCTTAGTGCGCCGCCACGGCGGGCGCATTTGGTGCGAAGCGGAGTTAGGGGTCGGTTCCACCTTCTACTTTTCCCTGCCTAACCACGCCACCAACGGCAAAGAGAGCGCCTGAAAGCATTCCGCAAAGATTTTCCTTGAATTCCATCTCCTGAAATCATAGATTCATCTTAACTTGGATTCATATTTACTGTTTTTTTGTGGGCATTTGTTCATTTGAACATCCGGCGTTTATTGTTTCATCTGGCATTTATCCAATAACATTTTTCCGGGTTAAGAAATGGCCGAACGATTTCATATATCCGTCAGGGTTAATCATACACTGTTCGAACGCGCCGTAGAACCGCGGCTGCTGCTCAGCGACTTTCTGCGCCACGAGCTGGAATTGACCGGCACTCACGTGGGGTGCGAACATGGGGTGTGCGGCGCTTGCACTATTCTATTGAACGGGGAAGCGGTGCGCTCCTGCCTGATGTTAGCCGTGCAGGCCGACGGCCAGGAAATTACGACCGTGGAGGGATTGGGCTTGCCGGGGCAGGGGGGCGTACTTCACCAGTTGCAGGCGGCTTTTAAGGAAGCGCACGGGCTGCAATGCGGTTTTTGCACTCCCGGTTTTTTGATGACCCTGATTCCTTTTTTGAAAGAGAACCCCGATCCCACCGAAGCGGAAATCCGCCAGGCGCTGTCCGGCAATATCTGCCGCTGTACCGGGTATCAGAATATTGTGAAGGCAGTGCGGATTGCGGCGGAGCGTATAGCGCAAAGCGCATAGCGCAGAGGGCGTGGCGGAAAGGGCAGAGTGCAAAATGTCTTCTTCGCTCTACGCCAGGCGCTGTTCTCTATGCGTTAACTACAGGAGCAATCTCATGGAAACTACATACATCGGCAAACCCGTTCTCCGCAACGAAGACGAACGCCTGCTCTCCGGCCAGGCTCTGTTCACGGATGACGTCCACCTTCCCGGCATGCTCCACGTCGCTTTTGTGCGCGGGGAGCACGCCCACGGCCGGATTTTAAAGGTTGACGCCTCTGCTGCCCGCAGCCGTCCCGGGGTCATGGCGGTTTTTACCGCGGAAGACCTGGGCAGCTACTGGCAGCCCGGCCCCCTCCTGGTTCCCCCGCCGCCCATTGAACGGCTGGTTTTTAACCAGCGCACCCAGGTTCCCCTGGCGAAGGACAAACTGCGCCACTACGGGGAAGCGGTAGCCGCCATCGTGGCGGAGAGCCGCTACCTCGCCGAAGATGCCATTGCAGACGTGATCGTGGAAATCGACCCCCTGGACGCGGTAGTGGATTTGGAAAAAGCCCTGGAACCCGGCGTTCCCCTGATCCACGAAGGTTTGAATTCCAACCTGGCCGCCCACGTGATTCAGGAGAAAGGCGATTATCACGCCGTTCTTTCCGGGGCGGACATGGTTATCAAAAAGCGCCTGCTCTATGACCGCGGCACCGCGGCGGCCATGGAAAATCGCGGGGTGGTGGCGCAGTGGGACGCCGCCGGCCAGCAATTAACCGTGTGGGACACCACCCAGGCGCCCATTCCCATTCGCAACGGCCTGGCGCGGATGTTAGGGCTGTCGGAATCCCAGGTGCGGGTGGTTGCGCCTTTCATCGGCGGGGGATTCGGTCCCAAAATTATGATGTTCTATCCCGAAGAGGTGCTCATTCCCTGGATCGCAATGCAGTTGAAGCGCCCGGTGAAGTGGATCGAAGACCGCTGGGAGAATTTTTTCGCCACCACCCAGGAGCGCGGGCAGGTTCACGAAGCTGAAATCGCCCTTACCGCGGACGGGCGCATCTTAGGGGTGAAAGACGTGTTCCTGCACGATACCGGCGCGTACGATCCCTACGGATTGACCGTGCCCATCAACAGCCAGTGCACCCTACTGGGACCTTACAACGTGCCGAATTATTACAGCGAATTCAAGGCGGTGTTCACCAATAAACCGATCGTGACCCCCTACCGCGGGGCCGGGCGGCAGCACGGGGTGTTCGTGATGGAGCGGTTGTTAGATTTTGCGGCAAAGGAACTCAACATCGACCGGGCGGAAATCCGGCGCAGAAATTACCTCTCCCCGGAAGATTTTCCTCACAATCACCAGATCATTTACCAGGATTTTGCCCCCCTGGTGTACGACAGCGGCAACTACGCCCCGGCGCTGGATAAAGCGCTGGAGATGATCGGCTACGAAAAATTTGTCACCGAAGAGCAGCCGCGCCTGCGCGCGGAAGGCAAACAGGCGGGCATCGGGATCGTTTCCTACGTGGAGGGTACCGGCATCGGCCCCTACGAAGGGGCGCGGGTCACCGTGGAAGCCAGCGGCAAAGTCTGCCTGGCCACCGGGGTGGGAACCCAGGGGCAGGGGCACTTTACCGCCTTCGCGCAGGTGGTGGCGGAGCAGTTGGGGGTGGAGGTAAAAGACGTGCGGGTGGTGACGGGAGATACCCGGGAATTCAACTGGGGAACCGGCACCTTTGCCAGCCGCGGGGCGGTGGTAGCGGGAAACGCCTGCCACGCCGCAGCGCGAATGGTACGGAATAAAATTTTGAAGCTCGCCGGGGAAATCTTTCAGGCCTCCGAAGAAGACCTGATTTTGGAAGGCGGGCGAATCTACCTGCGAAATGCGCCGCAAAAGGCGATCAGCCTGGGAGATTTGGCCGCGCGGGCCAATCCCCTGCGCGGGGCGGTAAAACCGGGTACCGAGCCGGGGTTGGAAGCCACCGCCTATTTCGGGCCGGAGCGCGGCTGCACCGCCAGCGGGGTTCACGCCCTTATCTTAGAAGTCGATCCCCTGACCATGATGGTGGAGATCAAACGCTACGTGGTGGTTCACGACTGCGGAAGAGTCATCAACCCGATGATTTTGGAAGGGCAGATTCACGGCGGGGTGGCGCAGGGAATCGGGAACGCTTTTTACGAGCAATTGGTGTTCGCTCCCAACGGCCAGCTTCTGAACGCCTCGTTCATGGATTATCTGTTGCCCACTGCCAGCGAAGTTCCCAACATCGAGAACGCCCACATCGAGACCCCCTCGCCCCTGAACCCGTTGGGCGTGAAAGGAGCAGGGGAAGCGGGGGCCATTCCCACCGGCGCTTTGTTTGCGCAGGCCCTGGAAGATGCCCTGCGCGAATACGATTTGGAGATTTGCGAAATCCCCCTCAGCCCCAACCGGCTATTCGAGCTGGTGCAGGGGGAAAAAACCCATTCTACCGCAGAAGCGGCGGAAACAGTAACAGGATGACGTGTTCGGTGTTATAGTGTCGGATACCCAATTTACCAGTACACCGGAACACTCGAACACCATAACACCTGAATACTTCTTTTTTCTTTTAAGGATGAGGTTGCGATGAAAATAGAAGGCGAATTTACGTTTCAAGGAGCGCGGGAACGGGTTTGGGAACTGCTGCAAGACCCGGAAGTGTTAGCGCAAACCCTTCCCGGAACCGAAAAGTTAGAAAAAACCGCGGAGGACCAGTACGAAAGCGCCATGCGGGTTCAGGTGGGGCCGGTCAACGGGGTTTTCTCCTGCAAAGTGGCCCTGAAGGATAAACAGCCCCCGGAGCGCTACACCATGTTAGTGGACAGCAAGGGAGCGCAGGGTTTTGCAAATGGCGCCGCGCGGGTGGAATTGATCGCGCAAGGCGCGAATTCCACCTTGATGAGGTACCAGGCGGAGCTCCAGGTAGGCGGGCGGCTGGCCGGGGTGGGCCAGCGGCTGCTGGATACCGTGGGCCGGAGCATGACCCGCCAGGCGCTGGAGGGGCTCAACCGGGCCTTGCAGACGCGCATCTCCGGGGATTCCCCGGCGGCGCAGGCTTATACCGCGCCCACCCAGGAGGAATTCGCCCGCGCGGTCGCCAAAGATGTATTCCGGGAAAGCTTCCGCTCCCGGCCGGCGATGTGGATTGGCGCGGCGGCAGTGATTGTTCTTTTCCTGGCCTGGATGATTATTTCCACTATCAATTAAAAATTCACTATTCGCAGTTCATTATTCACTATTAACAGGCTTGAATGGAGAATGGTGAATAGTGAATGGTGAATGGAGAATAGAGAATGGTGAATGACGATGAAACCCGCTCCCTTTAAATATTTCACGCCCGCCAGCGAGGAAGAGGTTTTGGCGCTGTTAACCCAGCACGGCTACGAAGCCAAACTGTTAGCCGGGGGCCAAAGCCTCATTCCTACCATGAACTTCCGCCTGGCCCAGCCGGCGGTGATCATTGATCTCAATCGCGTTTCCGGTTTGACCTACGTGCGCCCGGGTGATTCCGGGGGACTCTGCGTCGGCGCGATGGCCCGCCAGCGCGAAGGAGAAAACCATCCCCTCTTCGCGGAACGCGCCCCCTTGATCCGCGAGACCATGCCGCACGTCGCCCATCCCCAGATTCGCAATCGCGGCACCTTTGGAGGGAGCATCGCCCACGCCGACCCGGCCGCGGAGCTTCCCGCGGTCATGCTGGCGCTGGACGCCGGTTTCAAAATCCGCGGCCGGGAGAGAGAACGAGAGATTCCCGCGCGAGACTTCTTCGTGGGGATGTTCGCCACCGCCATGCAGCCGGAAGAGCTGCTCACGGAAATCCTCATTCCGCCCCTGCCGCCGCGCAGCGGCTGGGCGTTTAAGGAAGTCGCCCGCCGCCACGGGGATTACGCCCTGGCCGGCGCCGCCGCGGTGGTAGCGTTGGACGAAAAACAGCGCTGCCGGGAAGCCCGGCTGGTGTTCTTGAGCGTCGGAGACGGCCCCGTGGAAGCCCGCCGGGCGATGCAGGCGCTCGCCGGGGAAATGCCCGGGGAAGAAGCGATCCGCGCCGCTGCGGAAACCGCGGCCGCGCTGGACATCGACCCCGGCAGCGATATTCACGCCTCCGCGGAGTTCCGCCGCCACCTGGCCCGGGTATTGGCGGCGCAGGTGTTACATCAGGCATTCGAACGCGCCCGCCGCGGCTGATCTCGTTCCCCGCCCCGCGTGCAATGAGGGCCGGGTGACACTCTGCGTCGAGTAGGGAGAGGGTAGTGCAGAGCGTTGCAAGGAAGAAATAGTGGTAGTGCTACAAAGGTAATGCTGAAGAAGGAGCAAAAAGATTCCGGCATGAAGCCGGAATGACATAAACAACAGTAGTTTAGCTGTCATTCCTGCGAATGCAGGAATCTTATGCCAGCATTAACGATATAGAACTACCAAAATAGTAACGCGGGGTGTTGCCCCGGGCGTTCCGCCGAAGATCCTGCGGAACGAGGAGAGGGTGAATCGTATGAAATCAAAAAACAAATATAGCGGCGGCATGGTGGAGCTTGCGGAAACGCTTCCTGACAGCCATCTCAGCAACGCCGACCTTGCTCCCACTCCCATCAAAGACCGCACCTGGAACGTCTGGCACATTGCCGCGTTGTGGGTGGGCATGAGCGTGTGCATCCCTACCTACATGCTGGCCGCCAGCATGATCAACGCAGGGATGAACTGGTGGCAAAGCCTGTTGACTATTTTGCTGGGCAACGCGATCGTGCTCATTCCCCTGCTGCTCAACGGCCACGCGGGAACGAAATATGGGATTTCGTTTCCGGTGTACGCCCGGGCGTCATTTGGGATTCACGGGGCGCACATTCCTTCGCTGCTGCGCTCCTTAGTGGCCTGCGGGTGGTTCGGCATCCAGACCTGGATCGGCGGCATGGCCATTTACTCGATCATTTCCACTTTGTGGGCAGAATGGAGCCAGATCGGCAGCGGATGGCAGTTTATGGGCTACGGCCTGCCGCATTATCTTAGCTTCATGGTTTTCTGGCTGATCAATATGTATTTTGTCTGGGCGGGGACCAACTCCATTAAATGGATGGAAACCCTGGCCGCTCCTTTCCTGTTGGTAACCGGTTTGCTGCTGCTCTTCTGGGCCTCCCTTAAAGCCGGCGGCCTGGGGGTGATTTTAGCAAAATCCGATGAATTGATTCAAGCAAAAGAGGAGCGGTCTCTCCCGGAATTCATTTTCAAGCTGTTCATTCCCTGGCTGACCGCCATGGTCGGCTTCTGGGCCACCCTTTCCCTCAACATTCCCGATTTTACCCGCTACGCCCGCAGCCAGAGGGATCAGGCCATCGGGCAGGGAATCGGCTTGCTAACCACCATGCCCCTGTTTGCCTTCATTGGCATTGCCGTAACCAGCGCCACCCTGATACTTTACGGCGAGGCGATTTGGGACCCGGTGGTATTGCTTTCCCGTCTGGCGGATGATTATAACAGCCCTTTCCTGGGCATTTTAGTGATGGCAACGCTGATCATTGCCACCCTCAGCACCAATATCGCTGCGAACGTGGTTTCCCCGGCCAACAGCATCTCCAACCTGGCCCCCCGGAAGATCGGCTGCCGCGCCGGGGGACTGATTGCCGGCGTCATCGGCATCCTGATCATGCCCTGGAAGCTGCTGGGAATGTATCTCACCTGGCTGATCAGCTATTCCGGTCTATTGGGCGCGGTGGGCGGGGTCATTGTCTGCGACTACCTGTTCATTCGCCGCTATAAGCTGAACCTGGCAGAGCTCTACCGGGAAAAGGGAGAGTATGCGTTTTCCAACGGATTCAATCGCAGTGCGATTATTGCAACGGCGGCGGGAATTCTAATGGCGCTGAGCGGAAAACTTCACCCGGGTATCTCTTTTTTATTCGATGGCGCCTGGTTTTCCGCGGCGATTGTTTCGTTCGGGATTTATTATGTGCTGATGCGAGTGTTCGAGCGCGCATAGCCGGGCGCATAGCGCAGGAAAGTTCCAGCCATCGAATCACTTCCCCGGCCACTTCTTCACTTTCTTTCCCAGCCCGAAATAGCTTTTCCGGTCCGGGTAACGCGCCAGCACCTGCTCGATCAATTGCAGCGCCGCGGTTTTGGCCCCGGCTTTCTGAAACGCGGAAAACAGGGAGGCGCGCACGTAAGTATCATCGGGATCATTCAGCAGGCAATCGCTGAGAATCTCGATGGTGCGCTCCAAATCTCCTTTCCGGGCATACAAAAATCCTAATTGCTTTTTTTGAAAGAGATCATGGGGCGCCAGCTTCAGAATCTCCCGGTAAGTTTGCTCCGCCTTATCCCACTCGCCGACCTTTTTGTATTCCTGGGCCAGCAGGCCTAACAAGTGCACGTTGGTTTTGCGGGAGGATAACTTCAGGATCGCTTCCAATTGCATGATTTTCTCCTCGCTGGAGAGTCCCCGGGTTTTCAGGGCGATCAATCGTTCATACGCGAAGTCCGAGGCTTCTCCTTTTTGCAACATTTCCTGGTACAGCGCGATGGCGCGGTCGGTTTGCTCGGCTTTATGGTAAAATTCCGCCGCGGTGGAGAGTAATTCCGGGTGGGCGGGATAGCGCCGCAGCCACTCCTGAAAGAGGGGGATTAACGCTGCCGCCTCCTCCGTTTTCAGCGCCTTGAGCAGCTTTTTCAACAGGGGAATTTCCGGTTTTTCATCCATCAGTTCCCGGACGATTGCTAAGGCAAGACCGGCTTCGTTCTGGCGGATCAGGATTTCGGCGTAGAAGAGGCGGGAAAAACGGGAATGGGGATCCAGGCTGAGAGCGTGTTCGGCAAACTGGCGAGCTTCCGGCAGGCGATTCATCAGCAAAGCGAGGTGGGCGTAGTTGGACCAGAAATACGCCGAAGCGGGATTTTCTCGCGCCAGCTCGCGGAAAGCCTCCCAGGCGGGGTTCAACTGCTTCGCCTGCTTCAGCTTCACCGCCTCGTCTAACCGCGCTTTGAAGGTGGGATTCATGAGATCGGTGTTTGATTTATTGTCGGGAAAATTTGGTGATGAAGTGGTTGGCTCTTCGTTCAATCCCCAGATCAATTATCCACCATCAACCATTAGAACCTGGACCCTGTTTTATCTGCGAATTTTTTTGGGTTTGATTTTCTGCATCAGTTTTTCTATTTCCTTCAGGATTATCTCATTCCCCAATCTTTGAGTTGCGGCATGATCCGGGGCGATGGATTCCAAAGTGAAATAGCACAATAAAGCGCGCGGGAGTTTGTTCGCCCTGGCATAATAAATTCCGGTAACGCAATAAAAAGAGCGCGCTTCGCTAATGTGAAATACCGGGGTGTTGGGTGGAAAATGTTGATATAGCTCGAATTTATTATCGAATATCGCCGGCACTTTTTGGTGCTCGTTCTGATTCAAATAATATTCAGCAAGAGCTATTTTGCCGAATAAATACCCGGGGAAATTTTCGGCTGTTTCACTGATGGTTTGAAAATGTTTTTCAATCTGGCCGGTATAGGCATAAACTAAACCCAGGTAATTGTGAATTACCGGGACGCTGGGATATTTTTCTTTCAACTCCAGCAGCAGCGGCAACTGCTCCCCGGGAAATTGGGGCAGCTTTTCATATATCCGGGAAAGTTTCGTTTTTACGGAGCGGGGCAATTTTGCAAAGTTTTCTTCTTCCACGGGTTCCCAGGTAACCTTGAAAGGTTGCGGAAGGCCGGACTTAGTCCTTTTAATACTATTCAGAACCTCCTCTTTTTTTACCCCGGCAAGCAACTCTTTCGCATCCGGTTTTTTCCCGCTTAGCATGTCTTTAATTAGCAAAAATGTATTGATATAACTCATAGCCAGCCAACCCCGTTGTCATTCAATGCAAAACTCTATCACTCAATCACCTAATCTTATTTGCATGTGACCAAAGTATCGCCCAGGCAAGAAATCAGGAGTGCATCCCGGCCTTCCGCATAGGCGTAAACCTAAGCGAGCGAAACCGTCAATCGGGGTTAAAACCCCT
>CAZFVV010000072.1:18800-24735 GCA_964522165.1 uncultured Calditrichaceae bacterium | reverse complement strand
AATGGCTATGGATAGAAAGCCTTTTATGCCTGCTATGCAGGCTGAATAGTAACCTCTGCTGCTTTATCAATAAGCTGATGGGCAGGCTGCACTGGAAAGTCAAATCCCTGGCATTTTAACCAGCATTAGCTGACTTTCCAATCTTTTGAAATGCAAAAGGGTTACGAAACATTCTTCGTAACCCTTTGTCTTTTAACGTGCCCGAGGCCGGACTCGAACCGGCACGGTGAGTATCCCACCGAGGGATTTTAAGTCCCTTGCGTCTACCTATTCCGCCACCCGGGCTTTTCGACGTGTTCGGGTGTTCATGTTCTCAAGTAGTATTTGCCTTGAAATACATGAACACCCATTTAAACCAATAAAAAAAGCACTTGCGGCTACCCAACAAGTACTTTTCTATTTTGAGCGGGAGACGGGACTCGAACCCGCGACCCTAACCTTGGCAAGGTTATGCTCTACCAACTGAGCTACTCCCGCGTTCGCATATCTTTTAACGTGGGCAAATATAACATCTCCCCATGGGGATGTCAAGATATGAAATTGAAAATAACTTACTCCGCAACGATCCCGCGCAGCGCATCGCCCTCCAGTATTTTCGGCAATTCCTCAAACGGAATTCCCTCGCGCTTAGTCAAAAAGGAGATCAGCATGGGTATGTTTACTCCCGAAACAACCCTGGTCTCGGGGAACTCCCGGGTAAGCATCTTGGCAACGGTCCAACAACTTCCCCCGCGTAAGTCCACCATGGCAATGATCTGCCGGGACTCGTTTCTCTTCAAGGTATCGGTGAGATTTTGCAGAATCATCCCGGGAGCCATGTTGTCGTTGCTGAAAGGGTAGAGGAATTCGGTGCGCCCCAGTATTTTTTGTGCTGCATTGACCAGCTCAAACGCTAAAAGGCTATGGCAAATGACGATCCCGGATACCATTATTCAAAATCCTTGTCTAAAAAATCACGGGCTTTCAGACGCTCCAGGTGTTCTTTTTCCCGCAGTTTCATTTTTTCGATCAGGCGTTTGTTGAATTCCGTGGGGGTATGGTGGCCGTAAATTTTAAGCTGCTGGTTCATGGCTATGGTTTCGGCAATCACGGTAATATTCTTCCCGGGGTGAATGGGTAAAATCACCAGGTCCAAATCCACTCCCAGAATATTGGTAGTCAGTTCGTCCAACCCGGTGCGATCGTAATCTTCTTTGGGATCAAACTCTACCAACTTGACCACCACTTCGATGCGTTTGTGTACCCGCACCGACCGAATCCCGAAAATATGCCGGATGTCGATCAGTCCTACTCCCCGGATTTCCATGATGAACTCGGTAGGATCCCGGCCTTCACCCATCAGGATATCTTCCGCCTTTTTCGTGATCACCACCAGGTCATCGGCTACCAGGCGATGACCCCTTTCTACAAGATCGAGGGCGATTTCGCTTTTCCCAATGCCGCTGCGCCCGGTTAAGAGCATCCCGATGCCGTACACATCCACCAGGGTTCCGTGAATCGTGGTAACCGGGGCAAAAATTTGATGCAAATAATCACTAAGCAAATGGGAAAATATCGTTGTCGCATAACTGGAGCGAAAAACGCCGATATGGCGCTGGTTGGCGATGTCGATAAGATCCTGGGGAACTTCGTTGGATTCGGTGATAAATATACAGGGAATGTCGAATCGAAGCACTTTCACCAGGGCTTCCTTCCGCTGCTGGTCATCCAGGCTTTTGAGATAGCGTATCTCCGTATTACCCAGAATCTGTACCCGGTGATAGGTAAACAGTTCCAGAAATCCGGCCAGCGCCAACCCGGGGCGATGAAGCTCGCTTTCAGTGATCTCCTTTTTCAGCCCTTCCGCGGAAGTCAACAACTCTAATTTCAGCTTCTTTTGAGTATCACGGAAAAGCTGCCCGATGTTTAAAACCGGCCTGTTCATGGTTGCAATTCCCTGAAATTATCAGTACAAAATTAAAGAACTATCTTCCGGGAGCCAGGTTCCGGGATCCAACTCCGCCAAAGAAATCAATCGCTGATCCTTCGCGGGGGGCGTTACCGGAACCGTCTTCGATAGCCTGGCCCCGGGCGATAGAAATGTGGCCCCGGTTCCTGGCGAACAGGGTACCCGAAAAACAAAAGGGGATATCATGAAGATATCCCCCACCAGTACAATCTAAGGATAAAGAAACTCACGCAGAATTCATTTTGTCTTTCTCTTTGGTGCGCATTTTTTGTTTATGTTTTTTAAGCTGGCGTTCTGCTTTATCTAAAATCAAGTCAAAAGACTTCCGCAAATCTTCGGAAACTTCTTTGAGCACAATATGGCCGTTATTGACGTTGATGATCAATTCCACGTACCGCGCTTGTTTTTCCCAACCCAAAATGACTTCCATATCGACAATGCCCTCATAAAACCGGTTGAGTCTCTGGCTCTTTTCTTCAATGTACCCTTTCAGGTCGTCCTGAAGTTTGAAGTGCCGGGCAGTGATAATGAGATTCATGAAGACCTCCTTTGAGTTAGGTTTAGGGGTTCTTATCGGCCCTGGGATGGGCTTGATGGTAGATCGTTTTCAACCGTTCCATGCTAACGTGGGTATAAACCTGGGTAGTGGACAGACTTTCGTGCCCCAACAGTTCCTTGACAACCAGTAAATCCGCTCCCCGGTCCAATAAATGGGTGGCAAAGGTGTGGCGCAATACGTGGGGACTTAAATGCTCCTGCTCGGAAAGCTGCATCATGTAACGTTTGGTCATATTTTGCACTGCCAGGGGGTACAACTTTTTTCCCTCCTCATTTACGAAAATGATCTGGGGATTTTCGCTGCATTTCACAATCTCCCGGCGAATTTCCAGGTAGGCCAGCAGGGCTTTTTTGGCATAAGTTCCCAGGGGAATAAGGCGCTCCTTTTTCCGCTTGCCGAGCACCCGCAGGTATTCGTTCGAGAAATCTATATTCCGTTGCTGTAGATTCAGAACTTCTCCCAGCCGCAGCCCGCACCCGTATAATAATTCCAGGATAGCCCGGTCGCGCAGCCCCGCAAAGCTGTCATCAGGAGGCAATTCCATTAATTTTCTTGCCTGATCGATACTGAGCACGGTAGGCAATTTGCGATCTTTTTTAGGCCCGCTCACCGCCAGGGCAGGGTTTGCCATAACGATCCCGTTTCTTAACAAATAACGGAAAAAAGATTTTACTGCGGAAAGTTTTCGTGCAATGCTGCGCTTTTCCAGTCCCGACTTCAGCAAAAATCCTAAAAAATTCCGAATGAGGTATGCATCAACATCTGTTGCGGGGATGGCGCGGTTTTGATGATTGTGTTCTGCATATTCGATAAACTGAGAAAGATCGTTCCGGTACGCTTCAATCGTGTAATCCGAATATTGTCTCTGGTTATGAATATAATGCAGAAATTGGTCTAATTCAACCCACATTTTTCGGCCTTTATTAAGGCAAAAGTGAAAAGGAAAAAGTTTTGCAGCATTCCCCCTTTTTCCTTTTTACTTACGCCACCGCTTCTATCGTCTCTTTATGCTTGCACTTCGGGCATTGCAGGTAAAACCCGTCCTTGCGGGTGGTTTTTTCTTCCATCAAGGGGAAACCGCAACTGGAACAACTCTGCGCCCGGGGGCGGTTCCATAAGGCGAATTTACATTTGGGATAGTTGTTGCACCCGTAGAATATTTTCCCTTTGCGGGATTGTTTCTGCACGATCTTACCGCCATCTTCCGGGCAGGCCACCCCGGTGCTGATGGGCCTGGTAAATTTACACTCCGGGTAACGGGAACAGGCCAGGAACTCCCCAAAACGCCCCCGTTTAACTACCATGGGACTGCCGCAGTTTTCACACTTCTCATCGCTCTCTTTGGGCGGGGGAGTTTCCTCTAACGGGCGGGTGTTTTTGCACTCCGGAAAACCGCTGCAGGCCAGGAACTGCCCGTTGCGCCCCCATTTCACTACCATCGGGCGGCCGCATACGTCGCACACTATGTCGCTCTTCTTTTGCAGGGAGGATTTCAGGTCCTTAACCTTCCCCGCTACCTGGTCCAGGGTCTGCTTAAAAGGATGGTAAAATTCGTCGAGGGTATTTCGATAGGTCGATTGGCTCTGCTCGATTTTGTCGAGCTCCTCCTCCATAAGCGCGGTGAACTTGACGTTGAAAATGTTCGGAAAATGGCTCACCAGCAAAGCATTCACGGTTTTTCCCAGTTCCGTGGGCGAAAGGGCGCGTTCTACTTTTTCCACGTATTTGCGATGGAACAGGGTGGAGATGATCTGGGCGTAGGTGCTGGGGCGCCCGATCCCCAAATTGTCCAGGGTTTTTACCAGGGAGCTTTCGGTATAGCGGGCCGGGGGCCGGGTAAAATTCTGTTTCATCAACAATTCCAGTAACTTCAGCACTTCTCCCGGGGAGATTTTTTTCGGCAGGTTGGCGGGCTGGTTGCCCTCTTCTTCCCCGCCTTCGCCGTTCTTCTCCTCCGCTTCCGGCTGGTAAGCCTGCAAAAATCCCCGGAAAATGATTACTTCCCCCTCGGCCCGGAACAGGTATTCCCCCGCCTGCACGTCGATAATAAGCCGCTCCGCGATGGCGGGCTTTAACTGACTGGCGACAAACCGCTTCCAAATCAGGTCATAAATTTTGAACTCTTCCGCAGAGAGATATTGTTTGATCTTATGCGGCTCGAATTCTTTGGAAATGTAGGTAGGCCGGATCGCTTCGTGGGCATCCTGGGCGCTTTTTTTGGCCTGGTAAACATTCGGCTTGGGAGGCAGGTAATCCAACCCGTAGGTATCGGTAATATACTCCCGCACGCTTTGCAGGGCTTCGGCGCTGACCCGGGTAGAGTCGGTTCGCATATAGGTAATCAACCCCACTTCCCCTTTTTCTCCCACTTCGATGCCCTCGTACAACTTCTGGGCGATGGACATGATCCGGGAAGTGGACATGCCGAAACGCCGCGCGGCATCCTGCTGCAAGGTGCTGGTAATAAAAGGCGCGAACGGTTTTTTGGTGACTTTTTCGGTTCGGATGTCGGCAACCCGGTAGGCTTCTTTCAGCAGCCGCTCGTAATGGGCCTTCGCTTCCTGCTCGTTGGGAATGCGGAATTTATTGGGTTCCAGGGTCTGGCCGCCGATCTTGATCAATTTGGCGACGAAGCTCTCCCGCGATTGGGTTTCCAACTTTGCGGCAATGGTCCAATACTCCACCGGCGTAAAGCGCCCGATCTCCTCTTCCCGCTCGCAAATGAGCCGCAGGGCCACCGATTGCACCCTCCCGGCGCTCAACCCCTTGAAAATGGTGCTCCACAGGATCGGGCTGACCTGGTATCCCACGATGCGGTCCATCACCCGGCGGGCCTGCTGCGCCTGCACCCGGTCCAGGTCGATTTCCCGGGGATGTTCCAGCGCCTTCAATACCGCCGGGCGGGTGATTTCGTTGAACTCGATGCGGCGGATCGCGGAATTGACCGCTTTGATGCTATCGGCAATAAAATAGGCGATGGCCTCCCCTTCGCGATCCGGGTCGGTGGCCAGCAATACCTCGCTGGCCTTGCCGGCCTGCACTTTCAGCTCCTTGATCACCTCGTTCTTGCCCTTGATGACCGTATATTCCGGCTGATACCCGTTCTCCACGTCCACGCCAAACTTGCTTTTCGGTAAATCGATAATGTGGCCGACCGACGCGGCGACTTTGTAATCCTTACCGAGAATTTTATTGATGGTTTTGGCTTTGGCGGGAGATTCGACGATGACTAATTTTTTTCCGTCGCTGCTGCCCATAGATTCGCAATAATTTATGTCGAAGTTGAACTTGCAATGATTATCGCCGGCAATTCAAAATGTTGTTTCCGGCGTACCGCGTGGGGTATGACGTACTATAATGCCCGGGGATAACTCCTTACCCCCAACCTGATTATTCAATTGCCAATTGCCAATTGCCAATTACCGATT